>JAOUPJ010000376.1 GCA_029879945.1 Gammaproteobacteria bacterium | reverse complement strand
TTGTCACTTTTGCTCATCCGGGTGTCGGTCACGACTTTGGGCGATGGCCAACGTCACAGCCAGGCAGGCAGTGACGCAAAGTAATACTGTCGTTCTAATTCGCACTGGTTCTGATTGTTCCCCGACTACTGATATCTATATGTTGTATCCGGACGCAGTTTTTATTTTATTACGCCCCTTAAACTTTATCCGGGACAACATAAGGAATGCGGTAAACCCGTGTCAGCATTGTATCTGCTTCAGGATCATTGGCAAACTTTTCGTAATCACCCATAAACTTCAACATACGGCCAAGACGATAAGAGATATTGGCCAGGTGAGGAAGTGTAGTTGAATAAAAGCCTTCATTGATATCGCTGTGAAGGTCCTCGTCCTTACCAGAGCGTACTGCATCAATAAAATTGCTCCAATGATTACCGTCTCTGCGTCTTCCGCCTTCTTTTGAACCAGCAAAAGGTTCTCTTTCCCGTCCACGGAATGCTTTCCATGTAGATCCACTAATTTCGAGCCATCCTTCAGTGCCGTAGAAAATATTTCCAACTTCCTGACCTCGGCTTCCTTCATGATTGGTGTATCGGCCCCGGGTTTCAAACTCGAGCATTTTCCCATCACTGTATTTAAATACGGCGGTTTGCGTATTTGGAGTTTCCTGCGAAGTCTTATCACGGCCATAGGTTTCTACTCCACCATACACCATAACCCCGGGAGTCCGGGTTTCCAATGGACATTCCTCCTGATGTAATCCGTAAATACCACCGGCAGAATATACTGAAACCGGGTGTTCGTTTTTATTCATTCCCCAACGGGCAAGATCGAGTTGGTGTGGTCCCGTGTTTCCAGTATCCCCATTTCCGGTATCCCAATACCAGTGCCAACAATAATGACTCCGTTTTTCGTTATAAGGGCGATAAGGAGCGGGTCCTAACCAACGGTCATAATGAAATGTGGCAGGTGGCAGACTATCTTTGGCAATGCCATATGAATCGCGAGCTTTGAAGCAAAGGGCACGGGCCATGAAAACCTCGCCGATACCGCCATCATGCAGAAATTTAATCGCTTCTATCACATTGTTAGACGAACGGTTATTTAATCCTACCTGAACTCTTAAATTATACTTGTGGGCTGCCTCAACCATTTTCCTTCCTTCCCAAATATTATGGGAAGCCGGTTTTTCAACATAAACATGTTTACCTGCCTGACAAGCCCAGATGGTTGCCAGTGCGTGCCAATGATTCGGTGTAACGATTGACACGGCATGGATATCCTTGTCATCTAATACTTTATGTACATCCCATTCTGTCAATGGCTTCACCCCAGTCTTTTGAGTTACGATTTTCGAAGCTGGTTCAAATAACAGTTCATCTGTGTCGCAGAGGGTCTTCACAACTACATTATGGCTATCTTTCAGTCCACAATAGCTATTGATGTGCACAGTACCCTGGTTACGGATACCAATAACTGCCAAATTGATGCGTTCATTTGCACCAATGATTGAAGCATATGATTTAGCACTGAACCCAATGCCCCCAATGGCTATTCCGGCAGTCCCAATTACGCTTTTCTTAATAAATTCTCTTCTTTTTATAAATTCTCTTCTTTTTGTCATTTTATTAGCCTCTCGGAATTAACTGTTAACTGTTAGGAAATTTGATTTCCACCGACAGGAGTAATTATACCGCCTGAGTGGATATTAATTCAAGTAGGAAATGAGCTGTCCTACGCAAGAATCAATATGAAGGCAAAAGCGTTTGAGTTACGAGTATTTGAAATGGAATCTATCATTTAAAAGTGAATATCGGCAGTTTCACGAAGAGTGATTCCCAGCAAAGTCAGCGTTCTGACTAACATGTTCACAATTAGCGCAGACCTTATCTTCCTTGCTTTGCAATCAGCTCAAAATTCTGATTCAGATTTTCAGCCTAAGCAATCCGGCTATAGATATAATGCAGTCCACCAAGAATTGGCTTGCTTACAATCTTACCATTGGCCTGAACTCCCACTTGTCCAGACCAAAATGTTAGATATATATCGTCTCAAATCTTTTACTTTTTAAGCCCCATACACGACTTTCAAAACAGATGTTGGACAAATGAAAAGCTTTCTTCAACAGCAACGCCGACCCGGGGAGAAAATGAATCTGACTTTTGAAATCAGCGGCCAAGCAGACTACATGTACGATTCATTGCTCAACTTGGTCGACAGCATTACCGTTACTCGACCAAGATGTCACCTGGAGCCTAGAGCTTGCGTTATCGCGGCAGATTTGGTATTCTGTATGGAAGCTGGCGTTATGTCGCGGCAGCAGCGATGTGTTGGACATGTGTTATACGGCCTTGAATCTTATGTGATAATGTGTAGGAGTTGTTATGGAAATTTATAATCGTGATTCGTCGTCCGTTTTGTCGCGCCGTTGTTTTCTTCAAGCTGGTTCTGTTGTGGTTGCGTCCATCGGTTGCTGTGGGAAAATAGTCGGGGCCGTTGGCGATTCGAGCAAGAAAAAGATTACAGTGGGAGCACATGTCTGGGTGTATGCCGCTAAGCAGCCCGAGTATAACGTTACGCCGGTATTGTCGCAGATTTTTTCGGATCTGAAGTACGCCCAGATCGACGGGATTGAACTGATGCATAATGTTCTGCGGAAACGCGAGACAGTGGAGCGTATCGGGGAGCTTTCGCAGAAATATGAATTGCCGGTGATCGGGACGTCGTTCAGTGGGGATATGTGGAATCGAGATAAGTACGAGGCGGTCCTGGAGGATGCGGAGCTTGTGATTGGGTACTTAGCGAAACTCAAGGGAAAGACATTCGGGGTTTCGGTTGGGGCGGCGCCTCGGAAAAAGACGGTGCAGCAGCTTGATATTCAGGCCGATCTGTTGCGCAAGATTATGGCCATTGCCGAGAAGCACCGTGTGACGGTTAATCTGCATAACCACACTTACGAAGTTGTAGATGATCTTCATGATCTTAAGGGGACGCTGGCGCGGATTCCTGATGCGAAATTGGGGCCTGATCTGAATTGGCTGGTACGCGGGG
>JAOUPJ010000375.1 GCA_029879945.1 Gammaproteobacteria bacterium | reverse complement strand
CGGTGGAGGCGAACTTCCTCATGAGAAACGGGATGGTTACTTCGACAACTCGGGCCTGCGCAGAGATGTGTCTATCGTTAGCGTCGAGGCCTCTCCAACCACTGTGGAAGCCGGCGACTCTGTGTCTATAACAGTTGTTGCAAGGAATGAGGGAGACGTGACTGAAAATTTTGACGTTATTGTCTACTGGGGCGACAACAATATTGGAACGGTAAGCACCTCAGATCTGAGTCCTGATGCCGAAAAAACGTTGACTTTCAGCTGGAAAACAGAAGGCATGGCTGAAGGAAACCACACGATAAAAGCCGCGGCCAGTGCAGTGATTTGGGAAGCGAACACCGATGACAACACTTACATCAACGGATATGTTGTAATAACTCCGCCTGAAGAAACGTTTTCCGTGCCGCCGACACTGATTGCAGCTGTCATAATTGTCATATCAATCGTTGTTGCGATCATTGGCGTGATGTTGCTGAGGAAGAGAGACTAATTCGCGTTTTCTCTTTTTGATGCGGACGGTTGCTGAATAACACTAAAGCATCAAGCGTACTTAGCGACAGAACGAGAAGCATTCTAATTCTTGGTTTGACTCTATTCGAATATAGTCCGAATTGTTAATTGATGAACAAAAAAGGGGGGATGAGGGTATTTATTTTGGTGCTATGCCGTTTTCCTGAAGATTCCGTAACCCGCAATCAGAATAGCTATGATGGCGAGGATAAGTGAGGCCCAGAGATACTCCGTCGGAGCATCCGCTCCTGGATCGCCTGCGTCACCTTTTGCGCCTGTTGCTCCTGTCGCTCCTGTCGCTCCTGGATCGCCTGCGTCACCTTTTGCGCCTGTTGCTCCTGGATCGCCTGTTGCTCCAGTTGCTCCCGTTGCTCCAGTTGCCCCTGTTGCTCCAGTTGCCCCCGTTGCTCCAGTTTCGCCTTGTGGTCCTGCTGGTCCTGTCATATCAAGCACGGTGAAAGTCGCTACTGCCGAGTTTCCTGATGCGTCGGTTACGTTGACGGTGTGAGCCCCAGGTTCATCTTGCGTGAGTACACTGATTAGAGCTGTGAAGTCGCCGTTGGAGTCTGTAATCAGGGGACTCGGAACAGTGGGTATTTGTGTTCCATCCCATGTGATTGTTATCGTGGAGTTAGGATCGAAGAGAGCCCCCGTTACGGTAGTGGATGCGATTCCGGTATCTGGCACCAAGGAGAGCTCTGCGACAATACTAACGGTAAGTGTCATGTTGTTGTTGTCTATTACTTGTTCGCCTTCGAATGTTTCTGCTATGACAGTGACTGTGTAGTCGCCTGTGGGTAAGTAGTTGCCCGTGGTGTCGCCTGGGGGACTATCTAGCAGCCACCAGTAGAACCACAGGTTCCACCCTGAAGCTTTGCCAGCTCCAATGGTAATATTTGCGTAGAAGTTTTCAGGTGCTGGGTCCCAATCTATCCAGGGGCCGCCCCAATGAGCTGTATATTCGTCGCCAATAACCGCGGTGTCGCTATCAATGTAGACGTGAAATATCACGGTTTCATCCACGCTGCCCAAATTTGTAGCAGTGGCGAGGATAGTAAGCGACGGCCCATACTCTTCTGGCAGACCAGTATCTCCGGTTGGCCCGTACCATTCCAATGTGCCCCGCGGGATTATTTTGTCAACTGTTTCCAAGTTCCAATCATCAAGTGTTGGCCAGATGTCTGATACGGTTACGTCGCGCCAGATCCTCAGCTCTTGCGCAAGCCACCAAGATGCGCCTAGGTCGTCGGTTACGGTGAGGTTTACGATGTATGGATCATAGCGATAAGCTGCGTATGTGTGGTTTACGATCATGCCAGTGCCGGTCGAGTTGTCGCCGAAGTCCAAATCATAACTGACGATGGTCTGGTTTGCAGGGCTGTAACTGGCTGAGGCGTCGAAGGTTACGGTGTCTCCGGGAATCGGTTGCTCTGGAGTCCAAGTGAAGGAGGGGAATGGCTTCAGGGTATAGAAGTAGGCATCTGTGGTTGTATGTGTGATTGGAGTTCCGTCGACATCATATAGGAAAGTGTCGTAGAGCTCCAGGGTGCAGTTTCCTGCACTTAGAACTTGGAACTCAAATGTTGCTAGGGTTCCGCTGCCGCTGGCGCTGGCGTTTGTCGTGAGTGTTACTCCCACTTGGTAGCTTGAAACCAGCTGTAGAGGATTTTCGAACATTAGTGTGGATCCAACAGAGCTGAGGAAGGATCCCTCGGTGACGGTGGGTGGAAACACTAGTATGCCGGTGTTCCATTTTATCTTGATTTCCCATGAGTTGAGGCCTGTGACATCAGCGACGGTGATGTTGACGGTGTACGTTTCGAGTGGGTTTGCTGTTCCTATAGCAGGGTCGATGGAGACAACAGTCGGTTGAGCCAAGCTAACATGACAGAGCATGCCGACGATGGAAAGCGCCAGAAGAAGAATTAGGGGTAAACTTTTTGTTTTCATTCTTGTCACCCTGCCTTTTTTCCATAGGCTTTGCCGGCGAAAGCTAGGTCTATTGCGTCTACTTTGTTGTCTCCGTTCAGGTCAGCGTCTGGGTTAAATTGACTCCAACCCGTTCCGTGAGGCCACAGCTCGTCGGTTCCCAAGGCTCTGGCAATGGCGGTTATGTCGCGTATGTCTATCACCCTGTCCTTGTTCACGTCACCAGCACCGTGGAAGGCTTCGGCTAGATAGTTTTCTACATCCGTTTGGCTCCAGTAAAAGTCACGGTTGGCCCTTAGGTCTGCATATTCCAAAAGGTTTCCACCAACCCATATCCAAGGTCCAGAGCCGTCTTGTGCTAGGTCTACAGTGCCGTCTGATCCGACTAGACCAGTTGCAGCGTTATACACGTCGTCGTCCCACGGGTGATACTCCCTGACAGCCAAACGGTCCCAGTCCCAGAAGCGGCCAGCTGCGTGGGGCCATACATAGCCCCAACCGTAGTATTCGTTAGCTGCCAGCCAAACTTTTCTGCTCATCATTGGAGTGTAGCCAGCCCAGTGCAACGCCCAAAAGCTCATACTATTGAAGAAAACTCTG
>JAOUPJ010000105.1 GCA_029879945.1 Gammaproteobacteria bacterium | reverse complement strand
AAGGCCTGCTGGTCCACGGGCTTTTCAAGGAAGTCGACAGCGCCAAGCTTCATCGCCTTGACTGCTGTAGGCACATCTCCATAGCCGGTCATAAGAATAGTTGATACATCCAGGTCCTGGCTGTTAACTATTTCCTGCAGCTCCAAGCCACTCATATCGGGTAAGTGCACATCCAACAAGAGACAATCTTTGCCACAAGCGGAGTAGCCCTCTAAAAAATCCTTGGCCGATTTGTAGGTATATGCCTTCCACCCTAGTGATTTTATGAGAAATTCCAAAGACTCTCTCACTGAAGCGTCATCATCTACAATGTGTACATGCGCGATACTCTGACTATCCATCTTTTGACTCGTTTACTTTGGCCTTGTTCGTTGGGCTTTCATAAACAATACACCAGTTCGGAACGACTCTCAATGCGCGCCCATACGGGTGTGATGGATCTCAGGTTTTGCAGTTGATGTCAGGTTTCTGTGATACCAATTCGGTCCTTTCTTGCTCTAGTCATTTTCGATTATCCAAGAATGGTCTGTGGCGTCCATACGTAGATTTACCTAAGGCAGGAAACGTGTTATTTTTTTGGCTCAATGTGTAGTGATTTGGCTTAGAATAAGGTGTGCTTAGTTAGAAAACACAAAGACCCTTCTTATATTTAGAGCAATATATTCTAATTGTGATGTACAAAGACAAAAGTGAATTTTCCCTGCTAAACAAACTCATTCAGTCTCTGCCGGATGCGGCGATAGTAACCAATAAAAATGGTAGGATAATCCTGTTCAATGCCCTCACTGAGCAACTCTTTGGATACCCTTATTCGGAACTGATTGAGAAACCGATTGACACGCTATTGGCCCAGTGTTCGAAAGAAATTCATGGTAAACAGATCAAGAATCTCACGAATCGCCCCGTCGAGAACACGAAAAGTGATATGGATGGTGTTCCGGTTTTACACAAAAGTGGGCGCGAATTCTCAGCGGACATCCGTTTCAATTCATTTGAGTCTGATGGGGCTCAATTTGTAATCCTTACTATTCGAGATGTCACAGCCTATTTTCAAAAAATGAGAGCCCTTGAACAAACCAATACTCAAGTCGAAGGAAAACTGCAAGAAATAGATAAGGAAAAGGAGTATAGGGCGGAGATTGAGAAAGCACTAAAAGCTCAGCAAACCGAACTAGCGCAAATGGCGCGGGCAGATGCTTTAGGCGAAATAGTCACATCTATCTCGCATGAAATCAACCAGCCACTGGCGGCTATTACTAACTACGCCAGGGGGTGTGTCAACTATATTAAATCGGGTTCAGGTGACAACGAAGACATCATCAAGGCATTGGAAGAATGTTGTAGGCAGGCGGAAAAAGCGGCGAGGATTATGACTCGTATTCGCAATTTCGTGCGAAAAAAAGACATTACTCTGGAAACAACGACACTAAATACGGTGATTATGGACGCGCTGACACTCATCGATTTTGATCTGGCAGCAAAAGGGGTCGGCGTGGAGTTAAATCTCGGTTCTGACTTACCGGATGTTAGTGTAGATACATTGCAAATCCAACAAGTTCTTGTCAATCTAATAAGGAATGCTGTCGACGCCATGTTAGAAAAACCCAAAGAGGGGAGGAAACTGGAAATCTATTCCAAGATGCTAGATTCGGAAGAGGTGGAATGCGGAGTGGACGATAGTGGATCTGGAATAAAGCCTGACGATGGCGAAAAGATATTTACTCCCTTTTTTACCACCAAAGAAAACGGAATGGGAGTCGGCTTGTCTATTAGTCAGTCGATCATGCATGCCCATAGTGGTACGCTAAACTATAAAAAGGGTTCCCATGGTGGCACCTTGTTCTATTTTAGGCTTCCAGTGCAAAAGGCTCGCTAGTCGACGTTTGGTCAAATCAATTAAAATACTAACATGCGAGTAAGGGAAAACCCTTATTTCAAAAGAATACTCATTTAATTACACTTCTATTCATTAGTCTTTGAATTTAATAACTTTGTGGTATTGAAGAAACAAGAGTGCTTGAAATGGGCGTTTTTGTGCCCAAATGTATGGGGAACTCTACACAAAGAGGAGAGTGGAGAAATGGAACACCGGCATAGTCAACGTAAGCCGCTTTGTTTACCCCTGGTTGTAAGAGTTCCATCCGTGGGTATGATTCGTTGTACCAGTAATAATCTAAGCCGGGAAGGGGTCAGCGTAGAGTTTCTTGAGAAGCGACAAGTGGCCGCGCTCATAAGTCGTGGAGATTTGATTGAGCTGGCCTATTTTCAAGTGAACGAGCAGGTCAGCCAGCTAATTAAGGTCAATATGCTCGTGGTCTATGTGAAGGGAAATCGCATGGGGCTAATGTTTTCTGATTATGACCACAAAAGCTACGAAAGGCTGCAACAACTTATTTCCGCGTATATCACTCAAGATTATGGAGCCCAGGAAATGTCGATTTTGCCTGAACAGTACAAGCTGGAATCGATGCAAAAAAATCCCAGTTAAGGCGTGGTAAAGCAGTTAGTGCTGAGGAATTTCCACTTTCTCGAGCGCATTCATATAGAGCTCAATTTGCTCAGGGTTTTTTAAATAAAACAGTTTTTCTTTCGCAAAGGAAAGAGAAAAATTCGGTTTTTGCTTTAACAATACACATACTGTCTCTTTGGCTTCATCCAAACGGTTCAAGTACACCAGCGCGACAATTTTATGCGCCATTGTCCAGTATTGGCAGTTTGGGATTGTGGCCGCCTTCTCTGTCCAAGAAAGTGCTTTGTCAAATTCGTGCTTGAACAGGAGTGCAAGTGCGCCATAGGTGAGGAATGCCCACAATTGAGGATCATTAGGGCTCAGCTCCACTGCGCGCTCAAAACACGCTAACGATTCCTCATAGCGACCTTCGTAGGCCAAGGAATCACCGAGGCCGCAATGCGCAGCAGCAAAGGTGGGATTCAAACTAATTGCAATCTCATTTTCAATCAAGGCCGCATCGTATTCACATCTTGCCAGTAATACGCGTGCCTTGAGCGCATGAAAACTCGCGTTTTTGGGATCCAAATCCAAGGCCTTATCACAGGCCTCTAGTGCTTGATCCATCATTTCTTGTGTCGGTTTGGTTTCCCAATAGACCATGCCGAGGATAACGGCGTAGGCCCACCACGCATAAGCCTCTCCGAAGGTGTTATCGAGTTCCTGGCTTCTAGCAAGCAGACGTTGCGCTTCCAGATTATCGTTTCCGGTAAACTTAAAAAAATGATAGATCCCTAGATGGTAGCAGTCCCATGCGGCGAGATTTGCCGGTCTGCTCCCTACAACACGGTTCCTTTCTGCAAAACCGATTTCAGGTTCAACGCGGGCCACGATTTTTTCTGTGATTTCGTCCTGCAAGGCAAAGATGTCTTCCATATTGCCATTTAGCCTGTCAGACCAGATATGACTCCCGTTTTGCGTATCAATGAGATTGGCAATGACTCGTACCCGATTGCCAGCTCGTTGAATACTGCCTTCCACAACATATTCTACATCTAGTTCTTCGCCCAATATGCGTGCATTGACACTTTTCCCCTTGTAACCAAAGGACGTGTTTCGTGCTGTGACTTGCAGCCAACGATGTTTCGTGAGATTGGTTATGATATCGCTAGTGATGCCATCGCAGAGATATTCCTGTTCCTCATCGTTAGACAAATTAGAAAACGGCAGAACCGCCACGCGTGCTTTTTCTAATTTTCTGGTGAGACTTTCCTCGTGATGCGTGAGAGGGGCAGAGGGGACGAAATGGGTAGGGGGGCTCGTTTCTTCGAGTACATTGCCGACGAATCGAAATCCTTTTTTATGTATCGTCTTGATATATTGCTGGGTTTTGCCATCGTCGCCCAGGATCTGTCGAGCCGACTTGATACGGCTGCTCAGTGCCGACTCAGAAACAAACCGACCCTTCCAAACCGCTTTATTGATCTCTTCCTTACTAACCAAACGCCCACAATTAACTATTAAAAATGCAAGTAATTCAATCACTTGAGGTTCTGTTTTTATGGCTGTCCCTTGCCGTGTAAGCTCAAAGCAGTCTGTATCTAGTACATATTCGTCAAATTGGTAGCGCATGGGAAAATGCTATAGCAATTTCAGAGTGATAGCCAGATTTTAAGTAAAGTTTTCGGTGTCAGACTTTCTCCACATATTCTCCAGATTTAAACCACAGCCTCTCCAAGCAGTTTAGGCTCTACCGGGCGATACTGTTATCAACACGAAGCGAGAGTGTTTTGTTTGAAACAATAGACTAACAAAGGAGAAACCAATGTCTAATACAACAGCGCAGAAATTCTTGGTAAATTGTAGCAACGGAAAAAACGATTTGGAACGTGCTACCGTGTCTTTTATTTTGGCTGTTACGGCCTCAAAAACGGCTGAAACAGCGATGTTTGTCACCAGTGATGCAGCCGATATCGTCGTCAAAGGCGGGGCCGATGGTCTAGTCGCTGATGGGTATGAGTCGCTTCCAGGCCTCATCGACGCCTTTGTCGAAAACGGGGGAAAGATCTGGTTGTGCCCTGCATGCGCCAAAGCAAAAGGGATTACGGAAAACGATGTGCGCCAGGGAGTGGAAATTGCGGGCGCACCCCGATCCATGGCGTTTCTGGCCAGTGGTGCCCAGGTGCTGGCGTAGTGGAAAATCAATCGGGAGCGGAGAAAAAGCTTTCCGCTCCCATTTTAGTTGTAAAAGATCTTAAGAGAGATTCGTGCAATGAAAGAAGAACAAGCAGAATGCGGTAGGCTTCCCTCCCTGCTCCACGAGATAGGATTGGAATTGGAGAAGTATCAGCGTTTTGAACACGCAGATGCGCTAGAAAAAGCTTCAATATGGCGTTCTGCGCTTGACCGGCCTTTACCGGAAAAGGGCATTGGTATAGACGAGTTGAAAAAAGAGATTGCAGAAATACTCATTCCCAATGGCTCCCAAATTCCACGTGCCGGATGCACCTCTTACATAACGACTGGTGCCACCACTTCCAGCGTGTTGGCGACGCTGACGGCATCAGTGGCATCACCGCAGCGCATAGGGTTAACTGCATTCAATTATCTCGAGGAGCTCTCTCTGGATTGGATGGCACACATGTTTGAGTTGCCATCTAATATGAAGGGTGTGTATAGCAGTGGTGGCTCAGTCGCAAATATTGTTGCAATCGGTGCTGCCAGACAGTGGGCCTTTGAGCAAATCGGTCTCGATCCATCTCGAGATGGGATTGTAAAAGCGACACGTATTTACGCCACCGACGCCACGCATCATACGATTCAAAGGGCGGCCGCCGTGCTGGGGTTGGGTAGGCGGTCCGTACAGATAGTGGCGAGCGATTCGATGGGCCGCATGTTACCCGAGGTGCTGCACAAGCAGATTGAAGCAGATAAGAGTACCGGTATTGTTCCCGTGGCAGTGGTAGGCAATGCCGGTACAACAAGTACAGGGGCGATCGATAAGCTTGCTGAGCTTGGCTCCGTTGCAAAGGATCAGGGTATCTGGTTTCACATCGATGGTGCCTATGGTCTTCCGGGAATCTTGGATTCGCGGGTGCGGGATTTATACAAGGGTTTGGACATGGCGGATTCTATCATTGTTGATCCTCACAAATGGTTGGGGGCCCCTGTCGGTATTGGCGCTACCTATGTTCGAGATCGTAGTATTCTTCATAGAGCCTTTACTCAAGAAGTATCCGATTATTTAGAAGGTTCGCTGACTCATACTCAGGCCCAGCACTCTATGGATGAGCTGGGCATTCCCTATTTTGACTTTGGAGTTGAACTCTCAGCACCGGCGCGAGGAACTGTGGTTTGGGCCATAATCAGAGAGATAGGGAAGAATGGGCTAAAAGAACGCATCTGTCGTCACAATAGCATGGCCAGAATGGTCGCCGAGGCGGCGTGCGCCCACCCCAATCTGGAACTCGTTCAAGAACCAACGCTCTCGATTTGTTGCTTTCGCTATGTGGATGAGCGATGCACAGATCTAAATCAGTTGAATAGAGATATACACCGACGCCTTGTGCATAACGGTACAAACATTCCCAGCACCGCGATGGTGGCAGGAAAATTGGCAATTCGGCCTTGCTTTATAGGTGCTCGTACCACTTGGCAGCATGCCCAAGCGCTGGTGGATGAAGTATTGAAAGTGGGTAAAGAACTCGTCGAAGAGAATCAGAAATAGAAAGATAACGCGAATCAATCAGGAGCGGAAAAATGAAAAAAAGATATGACAGTATACTCGAGACCGTTGGTAACACCCCAGTGGTTAGAATAAACAATCTTGGTCCTAAGCATGTCAATATTTATGCGAAGGTAGAGTCGTTTAATCCCATGGGCTCGGTGAAAGATAGACTTGCCCTAGGCGTGATTGAAGACGCTGAGCGTAGAGGAGAGCTGAAACCGGGTCAAACTATTGTAGAGGCCACCAGTGGAAACACCGGTATAGGGCTGGCCATGGTTTGCGCGCAGAAAGGATACCCACTTGTTATTACAATGGCAGAAAATTTTAGTGTGGAACGCCGAAAACTCATTCGGTTTTTGGGCGCTAAGGTTGTTCTTACACCTGCAGATAAAATGGGATCAGGGATGGTGGCCAAGGCCGATGAGCTGGCAGAAAAATATGGGTGGTGGCGGCCACGACAATTTGATAATCCGTCCAACGCAGACATCCACGCTAGGACTACCGCTGTAGAGATTTTGGAATCCTTTTCAGATATAGATTTGCACTATTGGGTCTCGGGTTTTGGAACGGGAGGAACACTTAATGGCGTCTCTCGTGTGTTAAGGGAAAAAAGCCCAAACACGAAAGTCATGGTCTGCGAACCGGATAATTCTTCGATACTTGCCAGCGGAATACCACAAGCCCGCGATGCCAGTGGCAAACACAGTGAAAGTCATCCAAGCTTCAGACCCCACTTGATGCAGGGCTGGTCCCCGGACTTTATCCCCACCTTGGTTGAGCAGGTCACTGCATCAGAAAACATCGATGGTTTTTTACCTATCAATGGTAATCGAGCCTTACAATGTGCCAAGGACCTAGCGTCTAAAGAAGGAATTTTTGTCGGCATATCAGCGGGCGCCACATTTGCCGGTGCGCTTCAGATTGCTGAGCAGGCACCCGAAGGGTCGAACATCCTGTGCATGTTACCCGACACAGGTGAGCGTTATCTTTCAACGCCACTATTTGAAGACATCAGTGCGGAAATGAATGCCGAGGAGATGGAACTATCCATGTCCACTGAGGGCTATCGCTTTGACATGGTCGACGAAGCGCCCGCTGCAGAGGAATTGAGTGTCATACAGGGTAAGAAAGAAATTGACGAGACAGCGGTGAAGGAGATTCAAGAAGCAACCAATGACAAAGACAATCCTGTAGTCATGTTCGCTCTAGAGTGGTGTGAGTTCTGTTGGTCGGTTCGTAAAATTTTCAAAAAGTTCGGTGTGGCCTATCGCTCAATCGATATTGATTCTGTTGCCTACAAAGAAGGTAATCGAGGCGGTAAAATATTCGATGCCCTGGAGCATCAAAATAACTGGAGCACTATTCCCCAGATCTATGTAGCAGGGAAGTTTCTCGGCGGTTGTACCGATTTGTTCGATCAAATCAATGAGGGTTCTTTCGCGAAGTTGTTAAAAGAGAATAAGATACCGTTTGACGAATCCGTAAAAGACAATCCGTATGATCTGCTGCCGTCTTGGTTGCATCCACGATAGTTTAATGGGTGGGGAAAAAACGCGGAAAAAAGGGGCATTTGTTTAAAACGGAATTGCTAACTATTTTCCAATATCTATGTGTAGTGGAAGCCCTTAAGCGACAGTGAAAGTTGCTTTTCGCTGGGTAGAAAGCCCGAGAACCGAATCCGTCGTCCTTGGCCAAGTCTCGCTATATTGAACGGTAACTACTATTTTGAGAAAGCACAGATACTCAAAAATGTCAGCGTGTTATAAAAGAGGTTCAGCTACAAAAGAGTCTAAATTATAGCCCCAGGTGTCGGGGTAGGTATCTTGCTCCAGTCTCCCCATTTCAACCAGGAGTCGCATGAAACTACCAGTGGGAGGGGCTGTTCCATCTTGGGTGTATTGCCATTGAGATTTCACTGTGTAACCGTCACAACCGCCAACTGCCAAACAACTGGTCGCGCAGGTGCGTGCTGCGATATCCCAGATATAGCATGCCTGGTCGGCATTTGCTGAAGAGGATGTTGCTGATTCCGTATAGTAGTAGTTGACTTCTTCACCTTCATCGGGCCGTAGTGGTAAACCGGGCCGTTCCGGATCAGGTTCATTAAACCATTCATCGAACTCCACCCATCTTGGATCAAATTGATTACTACCCTGGTGGGCACCTACCACCCGGGTACCATCCGAGTTGGCCTCGGCCCAGTACAGAATTCCCCTGTTCTGCATTTGTCCCGTATTGTCTATATATCGCCTCGGACCGATAGGTGCGGTACTTGCTGAAAACTGTAGACCTTCAGTAGCACCTTCGTTTAGATCCCAATGGGTAATTTGCGGTGCGTCGTAGCAACTACCGGAGTTAACACAGAGTCTGCCCACAATCAGGCCATGCCATTGATTGGTAACATAGGCACGGGTAGAAAATGTATCTATTTGAACTCTCTGGGTAGCAGAAACAAGAGGAGGATTGGTTCCGTTTGGCGTGTAGCTGAGTGTATTGACGCGTGAAGTGGTGTCTTCTCCCGCTGAAAAGATTCGTGTGTTGTCTCCAGGGAAAAACATCACACTATTCACAAAGTTTTGATGAATCGTTAGGCTGCCCAATAGGTTGTAGGCCTGCCCATTGTAGAGCACGTCTGGATCGGTATCGATAACAACAATATTGTTGGTAGCAGTTTTTCCGCCCGCCACCAGGTAGCGCCCGTCATGTGAAAAATCGACATAGGAAACGGGCTGAGGTATTCCGGCGTCCATGAACAAATTAGAAAAGACAGTAGTAGAGCCTGTTTCCTCATAAATATGTATCGAACCATCATCCCCGGCTGTTGCATAGCGATGTCGGTTAAAATTATTGTCATAGTCAATGAGATTTATGGGCCCGGTATGGCCGGTCAGTGTTTGTCGGACCGTGCCCCAGCCGGTGGAGTTTATATCGGTATCCCACAGTAGGGCGGTACCATCCAGGCTTGATGTTGCTACCCCTTTACCATCGTGGGTGAATACCGCACGTGTGACTTCGTCGCTATGTCCTTCCAGCGTGATAACCAAGTCACCTTGGATGGCTGTCCAAATTGCCGCCTTACCATCTGATCCCCCAGAAAGAATATAGTTGTCATCTTTAGAGAATGTTACAGTGTTAACTCTGCCGTCGTGTACATAGGTAAAACCTGAATCAAGATCGGGATCGGCTTCCAAATTAAGCAATATGGTTTCGAGGGTACCGTTTAAACCAGATGGATAGATGAAGAAAACTTTATTATTAACTGGATTTTGTACTGGCTGGTAATCAATACCTGACGCGCTTGCGTGCACCCCCACAAATTGGGTGTAGAAGCGCTTCGGCCTGCTGATAATCTCGCCTGTTGGACGAAAAGAATAAAACTCGAATTGCCCAGTGGGATTTCTGCCCTGTGCTGAGGTTAGGGCAATTTGGTTCTTATCGCCACTCAAGAATGCGTAAGAAATCTTCCCATCCCCTTGGCCTGACACATATTCACGATCTTCGGTTTGTAGTAGTTGCCTGGGTATGGCGGTATGCACATACCACTCGGTGATAGCTTGGGTCGAATCCCAGGCATCCAGATTCCAACGATAGAGTCTAGGGGGAAATGTTACGCTCACCCCATCGATTGTTCCTGAATCGGCGTCCATGGTCTGAATAACTTGATTGAACCCTTGAGGATGGAAAAAGGTGTTGTACATAGCACGATTATTTGTTCGTGTGGCGCCTTGTAAGTACAGAGTTCCTCCCGTTTCCATGTCGTAGACCCAATTGGCACCCTTGTAATTTTCACCCAGAACTTTAGTTGACGTAGAATCTAATGCTAAAACGGAACCCTCTTGTGTTTTCAGTCCAGGTTCATTTGGACGCAGTGGTATTTGAGCACTATGCACTAAGGTGTTACTTGAAATATCCCAGACCCAGAAGTTTAATCTAAGTTCGTAGCTTGCGAAGGTTGGACCCAGGGTAATCGGAATATAGGTATTTCCCCAGGTGAGTACCTTTGTTCCGTCCGGCGAAAACCCTGCTATGTGTGTGCCGAGGAACGTGTCGAGAACTGGGTGAACAAACTGATGGGCGTTGTGAACCGGGCATACTCCAGACTGGATGTTGGATATATCAATAACTCTGGCTTCGTGTGTTCCGTATGGCACATAAGATGAACCCTGTCGAAAATAGTCATAGGAGTATTCCGATCTTCCGTCACCCACAAGAACCAGCCTGCTGTCAGTTGGGTGAGTGACCGCTCTCCTGGATGTCGCGCCTGATCCCTCGAAAGGATCGCACTCCCCTAAAAGGACTAGTATATCTTCAGTTTCTCCATATATCCCAGTGGGCCTTGTGTTTTCACCTAAGACTTGGAGCCTATTATCTTTGAATATTATATACCGACTTCCATCCGCAGTTACCGACATATTACCCCAATCACTATATACGCTCTGATCATAACCCCTGGCAGGAAAGCTATATTCTGATGCGGTATCGTGTTTCCAAACCTTAACAGGTGCCTCACTCATTCCGTGAGAAACCAGATAGTGTCTGGCATCGTACTGGGTCTTAAGTATTTTTTTATAGGCGGCCCATAAATGAAATTCTTTGTCCCACGTGCTGGGGTCGAGGGCTCCTCTTAAATCCAGAGTCGTGCCCGTACCATCCTCGGCAACAATGACTTTAAAGACGGAACGGCCACTAGCTGGATCATTCCGATTTCCCATGAAGGCATCTTCTGCAACTGCGACGAAATAGGCCCTTTTTTGTACATTATGGAAAAAATACTCATCGGTTCCGACTCCGTTTAGCAGTTTATAGCGGATGGGGTTTCGACCATACCAAAATTCATACATTATGTTTCCCCTAACTACCCATAGCGCTTCGGCGCCATTAC
>JAOUPJ010000104.1 GCA_029879945.1 Gammaproteobacteria bacterium | reverse complement strand
ATTCGTTGCGGTGGTGACCGTCGGTGCGGTAAAGCTGGTACCCACCGCTGTCGGTGTGCTCAAGACTACCGCCGGACCCGTCAATTGGCTCCAACTGTACGAGGCAATACTGCCATCGCTGTCACTGCTCAAGGCACCACTCAGGCTGACCAGTACCCCTTCGTTCACAGACTGATCTGCACCGGCGTTGGCCGTTGGCGGCGTGTTGACTGGATTGACTGTCACCAACATCTCATCCAGGGCAATCGCCCCTTCGTTGTCGGTCACCGTCAGACGCAAAGTCAACACCGTAGACGTGGCTACGTCAGGCGCTACAAAACTCGCAGTGAGCGTAGTCGCATTTGTGAGGCTTACCACAGGACCCGTTCCAAACTGCTCCCATTGAACACTCGCAACAGTGCCATCTGTGTCTCCCGCGAGACCGGTCAGACTCACCAAGGCCCCTTCGTTCACGGACTGATCTGCACCGGCATTGGCCGTTGGCGGCGTGTTGACTGGATTGACTGTGACCAGCACATCATCAAATCCACTCGCCCCTTCATTATCCGTGACCGTGAGTCGGAACGTCAGATTCGTTGCGGTGGTGACCGTCGGTGCGGTGAAGCTGGTGCCCACTGCAGTCGGTGTGCTCAAGACCACCGCCGGACCCGTCAATTGGCTCCAACTGTAAGACGCAATGCTGCCGTCGCTGTCACCGCTCAAGGCACCGCTCAGACTGACCAGTACCCCTTCGTTCACAGATTGATCTGCACCGGCGTTGGCTGTGGGAAAAATATTCGGTACAGGATTAACCGTCACCAGCATCTCATCCAATGCCATACCACCATCATTGTCGGTAGCAGTTAATCGAAATGTCAGCACTGTCGTTACCGTCACGGCCGGCGCAACAAAACTTGCGTTCAGGGTATTCGCTCCGGCGAGCACTACCGTAGGACCCGTTCCAAACTGCTCCCACAGCACACTAACAACAGTGCCATCACTATCTGTTGCATCCCCGGCAAGCGCCACTAGGCCACCTTCATTTACAGACTGATCAATCCCAGCATTAACCGTTGGGGGTAGCAACTCAATAGGCTCTACCTGAATACTCACTTGAGCACTACCCGTTGCGCCCATATCGTCCGTAACAGTCAATCTGAAAACCAGTGTCTCCGTCAAAGCGACGTTGGGCGCGATAAAGCTAACAACCGCTAAATTCGCATCACTCAAAATAACTGGTGTACCTGAAACCTGTTCCCACAAATAGGAGACTATACTGCCATCATCGGTACTAGCACTACCGTCTAAAAGAACAGTCCCTCCGGAAAATACGATCTGAGAGCCGCCTACATTTGCAACTGGAGGTGAAGTGATAGGAATTGAAAATCCACCTAGCTGAGTGACTTGAGGAGCACTGTCTACCGATGAATAAAAGCCTCTTAGATCATCGATATTTTCAGTAAGTGAAAAGGTCGCGCTTCCACCGCTTAGAACATTAAAAACCAACGTACCAACTTGTTGAGGACCAGCCAATCCATCAAAATTACCGAAGGCGAGATTTTTTAATACAAGACTTACTTCCGTTGGGCTACGACTGAGTTCTGGATCTGAACCAAACTGGGGATTCATTTGAAAATCCACGTAGGTAAGCAACGAGTTATCAAAACCAATATCAAGACTACCACCTAGTGTTGGATCATCAGAAAAATCCATCCACAGGGCGACACTCAACGTCTCACCAGGTGTGCCAACCTCAGTAAGTGGTTCTAGAAAGACCGAACGCTTCTCTAGATTCGCTGCCCTATAGGTCATGATGATATCGGTAACACCATTGGTGTCGCCATTGAGAAGGTTCGAGGCATCTGAAGCAAAAGAAATCAATCTAGCGTCGCTGCTTACACTTGGGCTAAAACTGGGCCCATTTCCTTCACTTAGGGATGTGTTGATGGATATACGTTTTGATAGAGCGGTATCTCTCTCAAACAGCATTATATCGACCTGACCGTTACCAGCACTACCAGCATTGTCCATATCAGAGACGTACGCTATAAAGCGACCGTCTTCGTTAATTGCAGGTCTACTGTCTAGACCCAGCTTCCCTCTGCCGACATAGCCAACGCCAGCCCTAGCTAGTATTGGGTTATCAACACGTCTTAAGAAAACTCCTGCTCCCAAGCCATCATCGACTAGATTAGTCGCTTGGGAGACAAACGATACAGCTGTTCCGTCTGAGCTAATTGTACCGATTAGACTTGCTAGGTCCGCCTCTATGCCATCGGCCCGGGCACTCACGCGAAGGGTTGCTTGTGTTGATAGGTCTCTAACAAATACATCTGCGACGGAATTAAAGTCTCCATCAACAAGATTGGAGGCCTCCGATGTAAACAAAATTCTTTGTCCATCCCCGGAAATCGATGGAAATCGGCTAGCTCCATTCGCTTCTAATTCGGTATCAGTAATACTTATCCTAGATGTGACCCCGTTTAGTCGGTCATACAAATATACATCTGCGACGCCATTTGTGTCGGACGAAGCCCCACTAATAAGATTTACAGCCTCGGAAACATAGGCAATATATTTCGCATCGGAACTAATAACTGGTGAAAAGCTGTTTCCATTACCTTCCATACCTAACTCGGTGGAAGACACCCGGTCCAACTGCTTTAGTTCCCGATCATAGACGTAGACGTGAGAACGCCCTAAAGTGCTGTTCCCGATCAAGTTGTTCGCAGTAGAAGCAAATACAATGAACCGTCCGGTATAATCTACACTGGGCGCTGTACTCGCTGCATTGGCTTGCTCGCCCAAGGTGTTGATATTCACTCGTTCTATCGAACCAAAAGCTCGATCTCGGACGAAAATATCCGTAAACCCGTTGGTATCGTCAGTCACAAGATTCGACGCATCAGAGGCAAAAGTAATGTATCGACCGTTGCCGCTAAACTGAGGAGAAACGCTCGCGGCGTCTGCCTGCAGTGCCAGTTCATTGCTACTGGCTTTTTCTGTTAGCTCAGATTTGCTTCCCGCTTTGATTATAGAAATAGGCTGATCAGCAGTAACAGTTGTTCCGTTGTAAATGTAACTCGCAGACAACCGTACCGCCGTAGTACTCGGTACGGTGGTCGTGTTAACTCCTCCAGCCGGAGAAACTGTTGCGTAACTTGTGGGAGCCCCCGACAAATCACCTATGGTCCATGTAGGTGTGACCGCGCTGCTTCCATCATCGAAAGTTACACGGCTACTGTAATTTGCTGTTGTACCTTCTTCAATCTCACTCGGCCCGAATATCGCCAAAGAAATTGCTGCCCGTTCAGAGTTCACAATTGTAAGCGGTAAAGAAGCTGTACTAAATCGCCCATTTTGGGTATAAGTCGCGTAGAGGTAAGCGACTTCACCACGGGTTACTGCCCTACCCGTGACATCTCCAGTGGTTGAGACAGTTGCAAAGGCAGAATCGATACTCCAGGAATCGGGTACTACGGTTCCAACTGTCCCATCTTCGTAATTTGCTTGCAGTTCATAGGTCGCTGTAAGACCTTCATTGATTGATGTCGGCCCTATAATCGATAAACTCGTCACCGCATTGTCGTTATTAGAAATGGTGACATTTTTTGTGGCACTACGAGTCACACCGTCGTAACTAAAGTCGGCGGTGAGAGTCATGGCCTGGTCTGTTTGTACGTTATCTGCTGTCAGTACACCGATCTCATCGATCGTAGCGAAATTTGAGTTTTCAGACCAAACATCAGGAAAAACAATCACTGAGCCATCATCAAAATCAGCAATTACACTGAAAATTGACTTTTGATTTTCGGGAACTACGTCGGGGCCAAATATCGATATAGAGTTAAACACCCTCATCGTATTTACGATTACTAACCCTGTTATATTATTTGTAATGATCCCAGCATAATCTGGATAATAATTATCGTTGCTATACAAATTATATTTTGCGGTGACAGTGAATGGTTCGTCAGAAACCACCATCCCAGTACTCAAAACACCGGCACCATTGATCGTAGCGTTGGGAGAGGAATCACTCCACGTAGCATTAATGGGCGTGGAGCTACCATCATCCCAATTTACGTTAACCGCGAAAGTTTGGGCATTAGCCGTATTTTCTAATATCGCACCACCACTGCTTGAGACAGTATAAACGGTGTCAAATTCTGTCTCGGGTGCTATAGGAACTTTACTACGTGCGTATGTTCCATAGCTCACCGACTTCGTTTCAGCCCAATGGGAGGCATTTGACGGGACATAGGTGTAAGAACCATTCACTGTAAAGGCCTGATTTTGGGTAATCAACCTAGTATCGACTACCCCACTACTACTTATTGTTGCCTGACTCGATCCAGTTATAGACCAATTTGCATGTCCAGCGCTAGCAACCATTAAACCTGTCTCGTCCCTTATTTCAAAGAGATTGCTATAGAGACCTTTGTTAAAATAGGATTTTGAGCTGAATACAAATTCACTAGTTAAACTTGCATTAAAATAACCTATATTGGCAACATCATTTTTTAGATAAACTTTTATCTGCGCATACGGTTGGCTTCCCTGTGAACTATCATAGGCTCTCAACCAAAAAGGGGCCATATAGGAGCCATAGGGAATAGTCCCAACTATTTTTTTCGCGGAAACTACACCATTTGAAGCCACATTTGCATATGGGGTTGAATCAAAACTGCTTGGAATCGGGACCGCATAGAATACGGGGTGCTCTGATGGTGCATAGGTAACTCCATCACTTTGTTGACACATCAAGGAAAATGTCACTGAAACCTTTGATTCAGGAACCTCAAAATCTGCAGATCCAGGGTACTTGTTCCCATTACTCGATATATACATGCCACCACATGGGCCAGCTATTACAGTAGACGAAAACTGGACTAATACAAAAACCAGTTGGGCACGTAAAATCCACCTATTTTCGAACCCCCATTTAATAAGCTTGTTTTTTAAGTTAACAATCATGGCACCAACCCACTTGGCCCGGGTGCGCCACCAAAACTCTGCTTCAAGAGGTTCAAGTCTTCTTTGTTGACGATTCCATCGCCATTAAAGTCTGCATCGGGGTCTGTGCTACCAAAAACCTTTTTAATCAGCGCAAGGTCAGCAAAATCTATTCGACCGTCGTTATTGAGATCCGTATCACAAGCATTCCCATATCCATCGCCATCGGTATCGCGCTGATCAGGATTTGCAATGCTGGTGCAATTATCAGAAGCACTAGCGATACTATCATCGACATTTAGGGTGAATGAATGGTTCGTTACGCCACCTTCGGAATCTATCACTTGAACCACTACGTCCACCGAGCCATACTGCTCAACGGTAGGTGTCCAGGTAATAACTCCACTTGTCGGATCGATAGTCATACCGTCTGGCCCACCGGCTAGCTGATAACTCAATTGTCCAGATTCTGGATCACTCGCATTTACATCAAAGGTAAATGTCGAACCCGCGGTTAATGTAGATTTTACAGGAGGAACATTGGTCAAAGTTGGTGGCAAATTGGTAGAACTAACATCCGCTCCCTCGACTTCAGTACGATTTAAAATACGACCAAGATCGTCGTATTGATAGGACACTTGTGATCCATTAGGTAAACGTTTCTTCGTCAACTCACCAAAGATGTTGTAATCGTATAGGGAAGTTAGAATACTATCACCAGCAGGACTAACTTCGGTCACCCGATTTAGTTGATTCTTTCTGTTTCTTTGATAGGTTGTGCGCACTCCCTTGGTATCTGAAACTGTCGATGTACGATTTTCGATATCGAATCCAACAGTCGTCTTTCCAAGAGAATTATCTACTGAAGCCACCTGATCTTGTGCATAACCCGACTCATGATATTCATAGGTAGTGGGACTAACATCAGCTGGCTGTTGAATTGAAACAAGTCTCGACAAGCTATCAAATTCTCGACGTTGAGCATAACCTGCAGCAGTAGTTACGTCCCTTGCCTGGCCAAACTCTGTCTTATTAGAGAGAGTGACCGGCACCTCTGCTATCCAAGGATACTCTGCAGCCAAAGACACGCCATCGTTAGAAATACTCCCTAGATCACCTGTTCCAAGGTCGTAGTTAAAAAACGTGACAAATCCTGGCTTGTAGCTAAAGGTGAAGCTGTACTCCTCAAAAGGCGGATCACCTGGATTCGGTGGCGGTATCAAGGTCTGTGAAGAAACAGTGATTCTCCTGTATTTGGCAATGACGCGGCCATTGAGATCTTTCTTGATCGCACTTTTCCGACCTTTCGCATCGGTAAAAACAGTAATTGGAAAACTATCCGCACTATCTACACCACGCTCTATGGTCACAGTGTGGCCCAATGCATTGGTTACACTTTTTAGCTCACCAGAATAGATGTCGTAGTCATATAAGGCATTCTGGCCCCGGGCATCCGTTTCCGTTGTAGGTCCTGCTAATTCATTGGCGTGCTCATAAAGCATTGATGTCGAAAGCTTAGTGGGCAGGCCTCCTAATGTGACAGTAACATCACGCTTGGTTACTCTACCCCGTAGGTCTCTAACTGTTTCAACAACCCTGTTCCTAGAGTCTGTTCGACGCTCCAATCCCTGAGTTTTATCGTAGTGGACACTCTGCCTAAGGTTTGGATCGTTTTCGGGGATCGACTGAATCACCCGACCGTTAAAGTCTGACTCGAGCTTCATGACCGTCTCAGTATGAATGCGGTTTATAACCGAGTCCAAAGCATTTTCGCTCGGCTTAGCGGCACCTTCATACACATATTCAGTATTCTGAGTACTACTCTGGACGGTCTGGAGTTGTCCACCTACATCATAGCTGTACTGTACATCTCTAACGCCACTGTTTGTTTGAAAGTAGGCCGACTTAACCTTTTTGCCCTCTAACACCAGGCCCAACTCGTTCCCTTGTCCACTGGTGACCTTTACCATCTCACCGGTATTGTTGTATGAATATGAGACCCATGATTCACTTGGCTCTGCCGCAGCTGCGTTTGTGTAAGTAATTAGCGGACTAGCTACACGCTTTCCACGAATCCCAGGCTGAAAGATCGTTTCCTTTGTGATGTTACCTAAATGGTCCAGCTCGCTATACACTAAAAGCCCATCAGGCCGTTGGCTAATAATGTCATTGATGTCCGTCGACACAAATCTGGGGCCGAGCTCTATTGATCCATCGACCTCATTTACAAACTCAGTGAAGCCGAATGGCTCGAATTCAGTTGTAAGGCGTTCATCTTTGTCCTCAAATTGAATTCGTGGATAGGAATAAACACAAGGATCCGGCAATTCTGGACACAAGATCGCCCTTGCTTCGGGAAATACCATATTTTGCGGAATGCCGTTCCAGCCAGCACCAAAAGGATCTTGCCGGTTTAAATTGAATGAGTCGTAGTATCTGTTGATAGAGAACGGTAAATCACCATAAGTGGGAAAATTCAGATCTGTGTACGTCTTATTTTCAGATCCCGGCGTAGGACTTTCCGCCAAAGTCTGCGCGATCGCAAATGGTTTTCCATAAGTGGTTTCATTCCAAGTAAGCTCTGGTGGTGTACTAGCGGGAAAGTCAAAATTCCACTTTAGATCATTCACTTCCATAGCATTAAGCGGGCGAAGGGGGTCATCTGCCCCTGCACTCAATATATCCAAAAGACTAAAGTCATTAGCAGAAGGTAAGTCAGCGTAGGTATTGATCTTGTCATAGCCAATCCCTCCCGTAACGTTATTAAAACAACTTAAAGGTACCCAAGGCCCGCTCAGAGAGGGTATTATTTCGTTAGTGGATTTATCGATACAGAGCTGCAATAGTTTGACAGTTCGAGGAGTATCTACCTTATTTTGCTTTAGTTCATACCCATCCATGAAAGAAAGATCGACGGGTATTCCACTATCATGTAACCAACGAACCAGCGCAGTGACCTTTGCCAATCGTTTTAATTTTTCTAAAGACTCAAAGCCGGGAAAAGTAGCTATCGTGTCATAATGGGTCGTTAGATACTGTGCAGAAAGGTTTGAAATATTTTGTACGTAATCTAGATCTTCTTGCCGAATACTACCATCGGTCGGAGCCGTTTCTGGTTCCACTTGTGCGTAAATCTGCATCTTCACATCTTTACTTGGATCCGCAGAATCTTTCTGGAAAATAAAAGACTCCTCGTCACACACCACTGCACGAGTTGGTCCACACCTTACTAGGTTAATTGGGGCTTGGGGAGAAATCCAAAATCGAACACTTATACCGTTAAGATTTCTTGCTGATTCAAGCAGGATTTGGGCATTACTTTTTTGAGTATGATAGCCAATACTTTGAAATTCGGGAAGGTCCCTTAAGAGCTCCCCAGATAGCCCATCGGGTGTAAGCCTGACACCCAAGGCCAAGGTTTTAAGCATATAGTCCGCATCATAGACTATCTTTCCAAAAGCAGTGTCTCGAGTCGCGCCAATGAACTGAACAATATGCTTACCATCGTAATCAGTGGAGCTTGTGCTTTCGAAGGTGACACCGGGGTACTCGCTTGTCCCTAGTGAATTTACGCCATAAATAGAACGGGTAGCAACAACCAAGTCATCTAGACCGATTTCCAAATCTACTGAAGTCTCCGCCTTACCCTGCCCTACAAAAACGATC
Organism: Gammaproteobacteria bacterium; assembly: GCA_029879945.1. Taxonomy (GTDB): domain Bacteria; phylum Pseudomonadota; class Gammaproteobacteria; order S012-40; family S012-40; genus JAOUPJ01. The sequence goes on along the minus strand of JAOUPJ010000104.1, from coordinate 2,461 downwards.
TCCCCTTTATACGTATCGTATCGCGCGCCAACAAGATTCTCGATGCTATTTAGCAAGTTGAGCGTTTTGTCTAGCGTAATACCACCGTAATCGACCCCACACATGGACGCCGAACTAGAAGAGATTCCAAAACCAAAGGACGTGAAAAAAAGAAAAACGACCGAAAACGGTCTTGCAGATTTCACTATCCACCTTTTCACGAAGGTAATAAAAATCCTAACAAGGTGACTCTTAAGTCCATGCAACATCAACTTCATACTATCCCAGGCTACTTATTTGCTTATGTTTCATAAGATTTGATTTGTAACTATTTTTTTCCTTCAGGGAGTTCAAGACCAATAATCTTTCTCCCCTTCAATTCTGGTGAAATATATCCTTCTTGGCCTTTAAACAGAGGTCTAATATTGACAACACGAACAAAGACATCCTCACCCTTTGCCTTTTTTCGTCGCTCCTCTGCTAGTTTCCGTTTAGGGATAGGTTTCGCTTTCCACGTATTGAACGACTTCGCATCTAACCCTGTGTAGCCTTTTGGCAAATTGGAAGTAATTTGCACATAGCCAGGTATTGGGGGAATAGATACAGAATACTTACTTTCTGAGGCGTTCTCTTTAGTCTCAACAACCTTAGGCGAAGAGAATTTTTCGATATTTTTTTTGTTCTGATCCAATGTTTTTTGCGCATTATCGATTTGAAGCTTATCAATGGAAATCGATTTAATTGGTGCTGAATCAGTTCTTGAACTAATTTCCTGCAATCTACTTTCACTAAGGGGCTGTATGGAACTTGAGGCCTGAACGGGCGAGGGGGAGCGTGATGAATTAGTAAAAAAAAATAAAAATAAACTAAGGAGAAATACAACTATAAATAAAACCGAGCCAAACACGGTTCTATTTGATGCAAAACAAATATGCAATAGATTCCAATTGCGCTCCATACGAATTCGCACCCCTCCCACTGGAACAAATTAGAGCAACTTACTTTTTCTTTCTCTACAGATAGAGATCAGGTTCGACTTTCTTTCTAGTTACAGCAGCATCTAATACGCTGCTTCTTCGTTAATATGACATAGTGTCCAGAGGCCCTCACCATACGGACTCACCAGATTGCCCAATGAAAGACCGAATTTTTATTAGTATTTAATTAAGACTAATTCTTGCGGATTGATTCTAACGATAAAAAAAAGGAATTGCAATTGCAACAACGGAGGAAATGAGTGAGCACGTTTTTCACACGCTCAATACTTTGATATCTCTATAAAAATACTGGCTTTTTATCTAGCAAACACAGACACGCTGTCAAATCTGAACTGAATGTTACAACTTAGAATGCAGACTCTAGCAAGATAAATTATCATTGGTTAGCAGAAAATATTTTATAAGGGAAGGGTATCTTATAATTTTAGTTGGTTATGTGTGAAAAATTCACACTCTATTGTTTCATAGTTTCTCACGTAACACCTTCTCATTTTCCACTCATAAAGAAGCCAGACCCGTTAACGAAATCGAGAGGCAGGTATAATTTTTTTTCTACCGCTTTATCGCATCAGCAAGGATGCCCACTGCGGTGGCGTATTTTTCTGAGCGGTTCCAGTCCATGAGCATGCGGAAATTGTTGTAGACGAGAAAGTGTCTGCCTTCAGGTCCATCGAGTTGAATGAGGGAAGCGTCTAAATCACCTGTGGGCAGCGCTGCACCGTCCAGCCGGGTAACACCCAACGCCGACCAGTCTGTCAGTTTTTTCTGCGTATTGAGGCCGATAAGCTCCTCAGCCAGACCCGCGGGCACTTTCACTTCGCGTCCCCAGCTCTCGTCTCGCTTCCAGCCAATTGTGGTGAGGTAGTTTGCGGCCGAGGCCAACGCGTCTTCTAAGTTGTTCCAAATATCTTTTTTATTGTCGCCGGTGGCATCCACCGCGAATCGTTGAAAGGTGGAGGGCATAAACTGCATTTGCCCCAAGGCCCCGGCCCAGGAGCCCTTCATCTTGCGCGGTGTGGTATGACCTTCATCTAGAATTTTCAAGGCGTGTAGCAACTCTTTGGTGAAGAACTCACTGCGCCGCCCTTCATAGGCCAAGGTGGCTAAAGCTTCGATGGCATTAAATCCACCCGTCAAACGACCAAAATCCGTTTCCATGCCCCAGAGCGCCACGAGATAGTGGGAAGGGACTGCGTATTTTTTCGCTGCACTGTTTATAAGCTTGGACTTGTTCCGCAGTTCTCTGCGCCCTTTGGCAATACGTCCTTTGGTAACCACTCGTGAAAGGTACTGTTCAAAAGTGAGTTTCACTTCAGGCTGGCTACGATCCAACTCAATCACTCGTTCATTGTGATTCTTTATTTTTCTAAACGCCTTTTCGAAGGTCTCTTCCGATATCCCCTGCTCCAATGCAATGGTCTTGAATTCAATCAACCATTGTTTGAAGGATTGCTCCCGCTCTATCACGCCTGAAGGCCCAGCCT
>JAOUPJ010000374.1 GCA_029879945.1 Gammaproteobacteria bacterium | reverse complement strand
CTCTTTTGAGGAAGGGCCGGGTACCTTAATAACCTATGAGGATGAACAAATGGAACAACCAATCATTTCGGGAATTGCATTTAACCGGGATGAAGCCAAATTGACGATTCTGGGTGTCCCTGACCAGCCTGGCGTGGCCTATAACATCCTTGGGCCTATTGGGGATGCCAATGTTGAAGTTGATATGATCATTCAGAATATCGCAGCTGACTCGACCACAGACTTTACTTTTACTGTGCATCGGAATGATTATGAGAAGGCCAAGAAGATTTTACAAAAAATTGCAAATGAGCTCGGTGCGCGTGAAGTAAAAGGCGATACTTCGATAGTGAAGATCTCACTTGTCGGTGTAGGTATGCGTTCACATGCCGGGGTTGCGAGTACTATGTTTGGTGTTTTAGCGAAGGAAAACATAAACATAAAGATGATTTCGACGTCCGAAATCAAGATATCAGTCGTTGTAGATGAGAAGTATCTTGAACTCGGTGTCCGTGCATTGCACACCGCCTTCAATCTTGATCAGGCCCCTGCTGCCTAGGACCGGATTCTGATAGAAATGTCAAGTAGTTCTGGTATTAAAGTTTGATATTGAATGGTCGATACCACGAAGGAGCGTGCCACTATTGCAAGGACCGCCTCTTTGAAGTTAAACAGGATTTGAAAGTCCGGGAGAAGTAAAATGTTAATATTAACGCGACGTGTTGGTGAAACGCTCATGATAGGTGATGAAGTAACGGTCACAGTTCTGGGTGTGAAGGGCAACCAGGTCCGCATCGGCGTCAATGCTCCGAAAGATATCTCTGTTCACCGCGAAGAGATCTATGAACGTATCAAGAACGAGCAAAGAGAAGCCAACGAAGCCTAATCTAGAAAATCTGAGTATTTATCCCTCATAAATACTTTACCTCCGCCACCGGCCCTAGTATCCTTGCCCCCCATGTAAAGGAGAGATGGCCGAGAGGCTGAAGGCGCTCCCCTGCTAAGGGAGTATGGGGTTTGTAGCCCCATCGAGGGTTCGAATCCCTCTCTCTCCGCCATATAACCACCGAACTGCATGAACATAATAGCTATGTATAAGCGCAGGTCGATCGGGATTTGAACCCTCGATTAAAATAAGCAGGTTCGACACCCGACTGAAAGGAGGGTGAACGCCGTAGCAAAGCGGAGGCGGCCCGGAGGGTGAGGACGAAGTCCGAATAATCCCTCTCTCTCCGCCATATAACCACCGAACTGCATGAACATATTAGCTATGTATAAGCGCAGGTCGAACGGGATTTGAACCCTCGATTAAAATAAGCAGGTTCGACACCCGACTGAAAGGAGGGTGAACGCCGCAGCAAAGCGGAGGCGGCCCGGAGGGTGAGGACGAAGTCCGAATAATCCCTCTCTCCACATACAAATAGTGTGAGGCTCAATCTCGAGGGTTTTTATCACTTTGAGACTTGAATATCCTGCCATAAAAAGTGTATAGTTGCCGCCCTTCAGTGTACTAGCTTCATAGAAACTCGTAACTGATTCAAAGCGCCCGTAGCTCAGCTGGATAGAGTACCTGGCTACGAACCAGGCGGTCGGAGGTTCGAATCCTTCCGGGCGCGCCATAAATCAAAAACGCCTCTGTTTACAGAGGCGTTTTTTTTTGCGCGGTACTATTCCGGATTCGAAGCTTCGACATAATCAATAGGTGGTTCGACAGCACAGCGATAGCGGTGCTGAACGTTGGCACGATAGTGACAACGGCCCCGGCAGGGGTGCGCACGGTAGTGCGAATAATCCTTTTGACGAGGCGATGTGGCTCCAAGTTATTGAATAAGCTCATGCATGGTGTTGTGGGTGTACTTAGTTTGGTTCTTTTCATTAAAGCTTTTAACGGAACAAGCTGATTGAGCGATCATTGAATGGCCGACATTCAATCCACAGGAGCTATATCCTACTCCGGATTGACTCATTGTGTTATTCACGCATGAATTAAATGTTATTGATTGTTTTGCCAACCAGTTGGCAAATATTATCGCTGAAACTAAGCAGCGGTTCACAACAACCGACTATATACCTAGTTTTTGTGCGTGCCAGGATGTTTGTCCAGTGCGATGCCGCACGCAGAGTGTGTTAAACAAAATAGGTAGCCTATGTCACAAGCAAAAGCCAAGGTTGTATCTCAAGACACTATCGAGGTGATGACACATATCGCCGATAAAATTACATTGAGTTCGACAGGTAAAAAAATTGTCATATCCAAAATAGCCCAAATGCTGTTTAGTTATGGTTCGAAAAAAACCTTTAGCAAAGGTCAATATCTTATTCGTGAAGGAAACAGCGACAAGACTGTCTTTATTCTCCTCAGTGGCGAGGTTGAGATCCTGAAAAAGGATCAGTATGGCAATGATATGGGGGTGACTAAGATACGTGATGGCGGCACCATCCTTGGTGAAATGAGTATTTTTCTGGATGAGCCACGAAGTACGTCTGTACGGGTCTCTGAAGAGGCCCTGGCGCTGGAATTTACGGGTGAGAATTTTCTTGCTGCGGTTATCAATACACCTGAGCTTGCCATGCGTATATTGAAAAGTCTGTCGAATAAACTAAAGAGTACCAATGAACGTTTAATTCAGAACAGTGCTTGTGAGGCAAAAGTAAAACAGAAGGGCATAGATATAATCGAACAGATAGCAGAGAAATAAGCTTAGGGTGCCTTTAAAAATTTACTGGAAATATATCAAACTGGCTGGGTTGGAAAGTGGCTCAAATGCTCTTTTACTACGTGTAAACTGCGCTTTTTCGCCACTTTCCGCCTTGCCAGATTCGCTTTGATTGAATTTTTAGAGGTGTCCTCGACACGAGTTCAGTTCCGACCAGTTCACTCAAACAAAAGTATTATGGCCCTACCTGAATGAAAACAAATTTTTAAATAATTTCATCAAAATGGCGTAGACTTAAACAGGTATTGTTTTCTCCTGTTGAGGATTTGTCGCCATCGAAAAGATGCTGATCATAATTGAGGCTCTGGGCGGACTCGGCCTGTTTCTGCTCGGTATGATTGTCATGAC
>JAOUPJ010000103.1 GCA_029879945.1 Gammaproteobacteria bacterium | reverse complement strand
ATCCACATCCAGGGATTCTACCCCGCCTGCCAACTGCAATGTATCAGCGAGTATTTGTTTTACTTCTTCCAATGTAGACATATAACACCTTAAACTAAGCGGTCCGGTTCTTGTAAAAGCTGCGTATTATATATTAGTTCATGATAAGAGACATTTATTGGGAAAAAAAAATTTGCTTGGGACGAGAATCAGGATTCATTCGCAAGCAGACAAAAAACGGAAAACAACAAATCATATCTTATTGATTTTATTTATAATTTAACGCACACCTTTCTCGGACCTATAGTCTACCCCCTCCAGTCTCAAGCAAATACCCGAAAATCAAACGACCTGGAAATTTTCCAGCGCCTCTCAGAAAACAAGAAAATTTGCAAAATTCTACACCGCATACCAGAAGAGCGGAGTCCACTGGACAGAGTTCAAACCGTGTCGTAAGCTTCAGTTTAGTCAAAGTTAGCGCCCACCAACATGAGTGAAATGAAGGCTTTGAACACCCCTATCCAGGTTCGAGACACCGATGCACTCGCAACGGGGATCTTGCTTTCCACAACACTTGTGCTACAATCCCGTATGCTCATGAAAATAATAACTATTTGTAGTTTGGTTGGGCAGACCGATTCCAATAAATAATAAATGCTTTCGGCATAAGCTTCACGATTGGTAAATTACGTTCAATGAACACTGAAAATTCGCAAACGCAAGAAATAGCGCTGTCTGTCTGTATCCCCCTGTATAACGAAGAAGAAAGCATCTACCACTTGCACAAGGCGCTTAAAGACGCGTTGGAACCATTAAACATCAACTATGAAATCATTTTTGTAGACGATGGAAGTAAAGATCGTACGTTCGAGATCGCCGAACAACTCACTGAACAAGACCCAAATCTCAAGGCAATCAAGTTTCGTAAAAACTACGGACAAACCCCTGCAATGGCCGCTGGCATCGATAACGCACAGGGTAAAATTATTATCACGATGGATGGAGATCTGCAAAATGATCCCAGTGATATCCCTCTGTTCCTGAAAGAAATAGACAACGGTCACGATATCGTAGTGGGCTGGCGCCACAAAAGACAAGACAAACTCGTCACCCGTAAGATTCCTTCCATGATCGCCAACCGAATCATTGGCAAGATCACGGGTGTTCCCATCAAGGACAATGGCTGTTCGCTCAAGGCCTATCGCCGTGACATTATCCAGAAGATACCTCTGTATTCGGAAATGCATCGCTTTATTCCGGCCATGTCCTCCATTGCAGGAACAAACATCGCTGAAATCAAGGTGAAGCATCATGCGCGGCAGTTTGGCGAGTCCAAGTATGGGCTGTCTCGGATCTATAAAGTTTTGATTGATTTACTGGTCATAAAAACCTTAATCACCTTTGCCAATAAACCTCTCTATTGGTTTACCTTGCTGGGTATTGTGCCAGGCGTACTGGGAATGCTGTTTATACTGTATTCCGTCCTGTTTCTTCTTGCAGACCCGGATATGAATACATTTATGATCGCCAGCTCAGGATTGCTGGCCCTTTCCCTTTCCACTTTTATGTTTAGTCTGGGAATATTTGGAGAACTCGTCTACAAGACCAGCTCTCGATGGATTGAAAAGCTCTCGTATTTAAAACTAACAAGAAAAGGCCTCTAGTAATGACCACACAACTATCAGTCATCGTTCCTGTTTCTGAAAAACGATTTGACAATATCAAAGAGCTTTACACTGAATACGCAGAAGCCCTGGATACGTTGGACATGAGTTATGATTTCACATACGTCATAGATGGCCATTATCCTGAAGTCTCCAAAGCCCTGGACGAGTTGGTAGAAAGTGGTTGCCCAATTCAGGTCATTCAGCTGGCACGCTATTTTGGTGAAGCCAACGCTATCATGATTGGTCATTCCCATTCTACCGGTGATTTACTCCTGACACTGCCACCCTACCGGCAAGTGGAAGCGGAAGAAATTCCTCGCATCGTGAATGAGCTTAAAGAAGAAGATGTGGTGGTCTGCCAACGCTGGCCCCGTTCTGATCCCAAGGCCAATCAATTGCAAGCCAGAATATTTCATTGGGCCTTCAACAAGTTTTCCGATATAGAAATTAATGACCTGGGCTGCGGTGTTAGAGTCTTTCGACGTAAAGTACTGGACGAAATCCAGCTCTATGGAGACCAACATCGCTTCTTTGGTTTGCTGGCCTACCGACAAGGCTTTAAAGTGCGGGAAATCAAGGCCAGACAGTCCAAACACGAACAATACAAACGAATCTATTCACCTGGTGTATATCTGCGCCGTCTTCTGGACCTGCTCACCGTAATTTTCCTTACCAAGTTCACCAAGAAACCACTGCGATTCTTCGGCATGATCGGAGCAATTACCTTTGTGCTGGGCTTGCTTGTCACGCTCATTCTAATGGTTGAAAAATTCTTTTTTGGTGTTGCCCTCTCAGACAGACCGGCATTACTGATCAGCACACTCTTTATGGTTTTGGGAATTCAGATTACGGCGATTGGTATACTGGGTGAGATCATCATATTTACTCACGCCCGAAAACTGAAAGAATACACAATCGACAAGATTGTCAGTAAGCGCTAGAAACCGGACCAAGCAACTACGAATGAATGTGGTTTAGCGCCACTTCTTCACACCTTTGAGCATGTTTTTGAGGCCAGGTAAGGGATAGCCTTTATCGTAGGCCGCGACCGCATGCTCATAGGCCTTATCGTAGTTTTTCCGCTTGAAATAAAAAAGTCCGACATTGTAGCGAATCTCTGGGTGGTTTGGGTCCAGGTCCAGAGCCAGCTTATATTCCCCTTCCGCCTCTTTAATCCTGTCTCCCATTTGCATGTGCATGGCATACAGCATATGGGTGATGGCATTATCGGGTTGAAAGCGGATCGCCCTGTCAAAATAACATTCGGCACTGTATCGTGGTTGTCCCTTCGGATGAGGGACGTATTTATCACTGCGCTCATAGCGCGATGCCGCCCATAACGCCCTGGGGTGATTGGGGATTCGTCGAAGGGTGTATTCGATATCCCAGTATAAGTAACTGGACTCACCCGAGATGAGATTTTCTACCTTCTGGGTAAAGTGGGCCTTTTCCACCAGGTGTATATTCCCCCCTGCAATATTGGAGGTGCGAAAATCATCCTCACGGTTCTTCGGGTCATAGTAATCCCAAGGCCCGATCCCATCAGGATTTGGTACCGGATTACACTGGGTGGAGTCAATGGACCAAGCCACCTCAGTAAACAGTGCGAGAACGAGAAAAATAATAGATCTCATAGTCCTGACTTCATCTCTCAAACCCGAATTTCCGGATTTTACCCCATATTCCCTACCGCCGCTATTTAGCGATTTGAGCCTCCGGTCTCAGGCTTTCGCTCCCTATGTGTCGACGGCCGGCCGAAAAGGCTTTTGCCAACTAACTCACAGTTCCGTCCAAATCCGGCGCTTTAATGCGGCTTCTTTCCAGGAAAGTGACCAGGTTCACGCTTGTATCCCCCCATCCGGCTCCAAAAAGCCCTGATCTCGAAAATAAATACGCCAGGTCTACTCAAAATCGATCTCCGACTCTCCTGTTCAGCTACATCCACCGTACAAAATCAGAATGACAAACATTGTTTGACTAGTAAAAACATTTCCACATAGCTTCCCCCATCCTGTCACATTGAGATCTTTAGGCAAAATATCCGATCTGGACCACAAAAATCTGCATTCCTCTTTCGTAACACGCTAAGCAAATAGAAACTATTGAAATTATTCTCGAGGATTCATCAACTCAAACTGTCACTATTATACGACAGAATAAACTCTGCTTTGCATGCGAGTGAGATATGTTTAACAAAATGAGTGTTTGTTAGTTCCGTTCCTTATGTGGGAACGAAAGAGCATGGAGTTTTGCACGCTGAATAACGCCTTTTCGATTCATATTCAGCTACAAACTTCATAATATCCGCTCATCGAGAATGGAATTTAACTCTAGCACTGAAGATGAAATCGATTTAAACTCTGTTTCCTAGTTTGGATGGGTTCATTTCACAGGGAGAATGTGCATATCATCACGTTTTTTTCTGCTAAAAGAAAAAATTTTCATATCGAAAATGTTTTCAAGTCCTGATCTGTTGGGGATTTGAGACGGTTTTCGCGGCGAAATAATCCTATATAATACGACTTCCGTTTTAAGGTGTTGATCCCTATAGACTCAGTGTTTTGGTTTAATAATTGCGTTTGGCCTGTCGATAATTTTTCTAGCAATTGCGCAATAAGTCAAAATTAGTTGTAGGAAGTTTTAAGGGCATCACATTCGAAATGGAACTGCGCACACAAACAATACACACACATACGCCGTTAGCAAAGTTGACGTTAGTAACGATGGGATGACCCTTACGAGGTTACAGTATCATGAAACAGAAAGCAGTTATTCATCAAAAATGTGTGTATTTAGCTATAGTGATGGCATCACTACTAGCAGGTTGCGGTACCTCCGAAGAAGGGTCTGAAAGTGTAAACCTGACTGATGACTCCACCGTAATCGTTCTCGGCAGTGTCGGAGACGGTCCAATCATCAATTCCAATGTAAGCGCATATGACAATAGCGGTTTCGGAATTGCGAGCGCTAAAGGCGACTCTACTGCCAACTACTCTATTAAACTTTTTTCCACGGACGAGTTTCCGGTAAAACTGGAATCCACAGGTGGCGTGGATGTGGTTACATCAAACGCGCCGGATTTCACACTCAGTGCAGTCGTTCCAGATGCGAATGTAAAGATCGCAAACCTGAACCCATTTAGTACCCTGATTGTGAAGATTGCACAATCGATCCCAGGCGGTCTCACTCGTGAGAACATTGGCCTGGCAAACGGTTATGTGCAAGAGAATCTAAACTTCGGCCTGGACCCTGTTGTCGTACCAAACGCGATGACTACAGAGACTAATACCGGAAATGTCGCGATGATCGTTAAGGCTTCAGAAACCCTGGGCGAAACAATTCGTCGCACCACAGATATGCTCGCAGCACGAGGCAAGAATCTGACTGAAGATGATGTCATTGACAGCCTGGCTGCTGACCTGGTCGATGGTCTGCTTGATGGCAAAAGTGGCGTATACCTGGTTCCAGAAGTATCTGCTGCATTTACTTTAATGAGTGCAGAAACTCTACTTGAGTCTATCAAAAACGATTTGCAAGTAGGTGGAACAAATGCGAATACACGTATGAATGACGCAATCAAGCTCACCATGCCTAATGCGCCAGGTTCTGCCAAAGTGGACAATCTTCCACTGACAGACGAAGAGCTTAACCAAACCAAGCTGGCCCTGGCCGCGCTGGAAGCTGCATCAGGAAATACAGATATTACTTTGGTACTGTCTACCCTGGACAGTCTTAAAACATCTACAGCGAGAGGCGCAGTCGGCGGACAACTTCATGCCTCTACCGATTCGATCGTAGCAACCGCATTATCTACTGTTTCAGCCATGGATGATGCAAGCTTCACTACTGCACGTGGTTCAATATATAGCGCAATTGCAAACGGTTACACACCCATTTCAGTGGGAAGTGAAGGCGAAGTTCCAGTAACTGGTCTGAGCAGAATCAATTATGTATGGGGTGTGCTCAATACAGGCAGCACTGTTTACGTAGACCGTGCCTATACCTACACTAGTGTACCAACCCAGTATCAAGGTTTGAAATATCTGCAAACTGCCAATAATGATAAAGGCTTAACAGATACCAATCTTATCACCTTTGATATTGGTAGCAGTGCGATAGTATTTGTTGCTCACGATTCTCGTATCGCAAGCATCCCAAGCTGGTTAGCGGATTGGACTGCAACTGGAAATGTCCTTACCACTTCTGATGGTGGAAATCAGTTCCAGGTCTATTCCAAGCAATTTGCAGCGGGTACAGTGGCACTCGGTGCCAACACGGGTGGAGCGGCTTACTCCATGTATACTGTGTTCGTTCAAGCGGGGGCTTCCGGCGCAGCACCCATAGCAAAAGCTGACACAGCCTCTACCAGTGATTCAGCAGCAGTCATTATCAACGTTCTGAGCAATGACTTGAATCTTACTGACACACCAGTAACGCTAAGTATTGTGCAAAATCCTGCGAATGGAACATTGCAAATCAATGCAGACAACACTATCACCTATACACCAGGTGGCGTAATTGGTACTGACTCCTTTATCTACAAAGTAGCAGATGCCGATGGCGATTACTCCACAACTACCGTTACAGTCAATGTAAGCTGTGGATCATGCGCAGACGGTGTCATGTTAAATCTGAATTGGAATGCTAACCCAACAGACGAAAATGTACTTGCCTACAAGGTCTATATGGGTAGCGATGCTGGATCCACTACCACGCTGGCCAAAACAATTGGCATAGGTGATGCTGGATTTAATTCATCTGCTCCTGCCTACTCATTTGACGCGGGCGTAGACTTACAGCTGCATTTTTCAGACAGCATATGCTTCAAGATTAGCGCCGTGAACATCGCGGGTGAATCTCCTGCATCAGATGTGGTCTGTCAAACAATTTAATGTTCAAAGGCGTGGTGCGAACAACACCACGCCTTCTAACTTTCAAACAGATTTGTCTCACACTTTATCGAAAAACTCAGGAAATTCAGACATCAGGACGATAGGGTAAAGTGTCAAAGCGACTGCTACGACAGGAAACCAGCCTGCTAACAGCCGAGACAACGAAGGAGTTGGAAATGATTACAGAAGTCCTTACAAACAGTGTTTTCGCGAAACCCAGAGCGGCTTGCCTCGCTACAGCACTGCTAATGCTCGGAACGTCCAACGCGTACGCGGTCACCACGGCGACACCCGTTTCTGCCAGCATAGAGAAATTCAATACATTTACTATAAAACTCGTTAGAACCGATATTGCAACTAACAAGTTTCATGAGTTTCCTATGATCACCTTCACCAAAGGCACAAAAAGTTTTGCTGTAGAGGGATTTTTTGATGGTGATGAAAATGGCGATGCCAGCGGAAACGTCTGGAAAGCCCGCTTTATGCCTGATGAAATCGGCACCTGGAATTATGCCTGGGATTTTAATGGCGACACAGGGAATGGCAGCTTTTCCGTTGTCGAACAAAGCAATTCTCTGGTTCGTGGTCATGTGCACAGAAGCGGTCGCTTTCTAAAGGCCGATGACGGCAAAGGCTTCGTTTTCCGTGGCTCCAACTGGCCGGATACCAAGCGTATTCGCGTCAATGAGGCCGACACCAGCCAAACGTTTATCTCAGATACCGACTGGGTAAACTATGTGACTCGTCTAAGTGAAACAAAACACAACGGCGTAAATATTCAGGCAATGGACCGACTGGTCAATAACGATCGCGCTTCCTTTGATCTAACCTGGACAAGCAAAATCGATCGCGCAGTACAAGAGGCCGGAAAGAAAGGTATCTACGTAGTCCTGGGTCTATTCAACACCTGGAGCCGGGATAAACTCGATCCCTTTGCTACCGCGATTCCTTCAGCCGACCAAATACTTGACCCATGGAACAACAACCTGATGGCAGAGAAAGAATTCTATCTACGCTATCTCGCCGCAAGATTTGCCGGTTACTACAATATATTCTGGGAATTGGGGAACGAAATGGAACACACAAACAGTGGTGGTGCCTTCGCGAGCCTCGCAAACAACAACTACATTCCCTGGTTGCACAAATACGATCCTTATGATCTGCCCATGACCCTGTCTGAAGGCATCTATACCAGCATAAATGTGGACATTGGTGGTCTTCATCAAGGGCAAAACATTTCGATCAATGAAACACTGCCCATGATTCACAGCGAACAGGTCGGCATCAGTGGTGCTACCGATGTGTTGTGGGGTGGACAGGCGTGTCGCGACCCAATAAATCGTAAATACTATCGTCGTACCATCTGGAAAGGGTTTTTCGAGGGTGGTTCAGGCTCCATTGAGTGCTCCCTACCCTTTAGTGGAACCGCACCTTTTACAACTATGGCTGACTTCCTGGCAGATTCCAATGTGAGAAACGTAATGGAAGACCATGGTCGTCTGGCAACGCTCATATCCCTGTTCAAGAATGACTTGACCCAGCTGATTCCCCTGTCTTCCAGCAATCTGGGCTCTACACCCAGTTCTATTAAGCTGCGAGCACTGAGTGGCTCTGAATACGTGGGTTACTTCTACGGCGGGCTTCCTTCAGCCGGTGCCTCCATCACTCTGTCCCTACCTGCAGGCAGCTTTGTCGCACAGTGGTTCTCTCCGTCAAGCGGTTCTATTTCAGCCATGGAAACTGTCGCGAGCGGGAATACACTGACCTCCCCTTGGGGCAGCGAATTCGATGCAATACTGCATGTCTACTCCAGTGCCTATGTGAATATGACACTGCCCACAAAGGTACAGGGCGCCCAACTAACAAAGACCGTTAAATAAGACGGAAAATCTTCGAAACGACGCAGGCCGTGTGTCTGCGTCGTTTTTCGTTCCTCCTCCCAAAAAGCTCGCCGCTTCTCGCCTTCTTTCAGCTAATCCCATGAAGCCCTGATTACTGTCGTGTTCAGGCAAAAAACACAGGGGATTAATTGTCGGTAATTTTTACACTTACCTCTATCTAGAACAAGATTAATCTACTCAACAAACTGTTTTAATTGATAATTATTTAATTGGCAATGTTATTGCTTATCGTCTCTTTATTGCGACAGTTTTCTATATAATAAAAGAACAAAATTTTAAGAGGGTTGAACACATGTCCTTTTCACGCTTCACGGCTATCCTTCGCTGTGGCCTGTTTCTTTTTCCGTTAATCGTCCTTTCTGCACCGGTCCAATCGGCGAGCTACAACGGGATCTGGACATTCGATGAGAATAGCGGCACTACCGCAAACGACACCAGCGGCAAGAACAACCACGGCAGCTTCAATGGCAGCCCAAGCTGGGGCACAGGCATATCCGGCTCCGGCCTGTCTTTTTCCGGCGGCTCCGATCGCGTCCTGGTAAGCGATTCACCTTCTCTGGATTTTGCTAGCGGCATAACCCTCGCCGCCTGGATCAAGCCAAGTCAACTGGCCACCCAATACGTGATTAAAAAGGCGACGTCCAACACCACAGACGGCTATGAGCTAGGTCTATCAAGTTCAGGCGTAGTGTTTGTCAGATTCAATCAACCCAGTTCCGGCAATACCTATCGCCTGAATTCACTGTCCAACTACCCTACTGATTCTTCCACCTGGATGCATGTGGTTGCGACCTACGACGGGGCAGAAATAAAGCTATACATCAATGGCGCGCTGGAAAGCACCAAGGCAGCCACCCTCAGTATCGCAAAAAACAATCTAAGTCTCGCCTTTGGTGCGCAGCACGATGGACTCTATCCTTACGCAGGTATGTTGGACGAGATCCACGTAGGCCCAACTGCTCTGACCGCACTTGAGGTAGCAGATCTCTATGCCTCAGCCACGGCCACGCCTACCATCAATATACTGGGCCTGCAACAATACGGCATGCAACGGTCCACCGACCTGCTCGTGCAAACGTCCGTTTCCAATGTCCAAGCCAGTTGGGGAGTTAGATTCAATCTAATATCCGGTGCCTATACCCAGGAAATTCAGGACTATACCGCCCCATTTGAACACAGTTTTACTGCCCTGCCACAAGGCGACTACCGAATCGAAGCCACCCTGATCGATGGCGTAGGTGTCGATGTGGTGAGCAGCAATGGCAAGGCCGTGATCGACCCCTATGGTATAGGAGAGATCTACATCGCTGTGGGCGATAGTATTATCTACGGCTCCAATGACGACCTGAGCAGCGATAATATTTCGCAGGACCAGCGCAATACGGGAGGCGGTTTCCTTCCTGTGTTAAACGATCTGCTGGCGCAATTTCGTGGCTATCCCAACCTGTTCATCAACGAAGGGGTGGGTGGTACCAATTCTGCTGACGGCATCACCATTACTTCGAGCGCATTGAGCAACACACCCAATGCGGGCTACGTGATTGTGGGTTTTGGCTCCAATGACCGCTTTGGCGGACGCGCGTCCGGGCTAGGTCTGTCACCTGGAAACGGCGGATACAACAATTCCTACAAAGACAATATGCAACAGATTGTGGACATGATATTTGCCGCTGGCAAAATCCCCGCACTCGGAAAGATTGCCATTGTCTACGCGAACTGTACCAGTTGCAGCAGTTTTGACGACGCTCAAGTGGAAGCCACCAATGCCCTAATCCGTGAGTACAATCAAGTCGTAGATGAGTTGCTGGCCGCCAACCCCGCCATAATCGCTGGGCCCGACTTTTATGCGCTTTTCAAAGACAACCCTCAGCTCATTTCCGCAGATGGTATCCACCCAACAGGGGTGGGCTATCAACGCATGGCGCGCGAATGGTTGAAAGTGCTTGAACCTTCAGTCGATGCTGACGGTGACGGCTACCTGGTGAGCGAAGACGCCTTTCCTGCTGACCCTACCGAATGGCGCGACAATGAGCCAGATGGGATTGGTGACAATGCGGATACCGATGATGACAATGACGGTATGCCAGACGCCTGGGAACTGCTTTATGGATTCAATCCACTGGACGCCAGCGATGCCGCCGGTGATGCAGACGGCGATGGCATCTCCAACCTGAACGAATTCCTGGGTGGAACAGAGCCCAAGGCAAAACCTGCCGCAGGCTATTGGAAGCTCGATGAAACCAGTGGTGCAACCGCCAGTGACAGCAGCCAATACCTGAACCACGGCACATTACAAGGCACTCAAAACTGGGGCGCAGGTATTGTTGGCCAGTCGCTTACAATGGCCAGTGGTTCCGATCGAATCCTGGTTGCAGATAGTGATAGCCTGGATGCCAGCACGCAGATCAGCCTTTCTGCCTGGGTCAAACCCAGTTCCTTGGCAAGTCAAAACATCATTAAAAAAGGCCGTAAGGGAAGCCTGGATGGTTATGAAATTGGTCTTTCCGGCGGAAGTGGAGTTCCCTTTTTCCGCATCAACCAGGCCAGTAGTGGAAACACCTACCGAGTGGATGCAACCACCAACTATCCCACCGATGGTGCGACCTGGGTCCATGTTTCCGGCACCTACGATGGTAGCGA
>JAOUPJ010000373.1 GCA_029879945.1 Gammaproteobacteria bacterium | reverse complement strand
TGAGCTTAGGTAGTAAGAAATTGAAAATATTTGGAATTGTTTCGTTATTGATTGTTCTATCGCTGACGACTTCCAGTGTTGGCGCTGCAAAGCGAACACTAAGTTGGGGATTTGTGCCTCAATTTGATAGCATGCAAACGTTGAAACAATGGGGGCCTCTGATAAAAGAGTTAGAGAACAATATTCCAATTTCTATTGAGGTGAAAACTTACAAAACATTTCAAGAGTTTTCCTCTGAATTGAAATCCGGGGTGTTGGATATTGTATATGTGAATCCTCATCAGGTACTAATTGCAAAACAATCGATGGGTTATTTGCCGATTATTCATGATGAGAAGAAAAAACTACAAGGCATACTTGTGGTTAGAAAGGATTCACATTTCCAATCTGTCGACGAGCTAAATGGAAAAACGGTTGCGTTCCCGGCATTAGTGGCGTTTGGTGCATCCACCTATTTAAGAGCAATGCTAAAAGAAGATCACAATATTGATATTGCTCCCTTCTTCGCTGGCTCACACAAGAACTCATACCGATCCGTGCTTTTGGGCAAGGCAGCAGCTGGCGGTGGTGTATACAAGACGTTTCTCGCGGAATCGCAGGCCTTTCAGGAACAATTTAGGGTGCTTTATGAGACGCCCAAGGTTCAGCCTCACGCAATTATCGTACATCCCAGAATTGGAAATGAGCTTAGCGAAATTATTGCTGAGAACATCATAAAACTAAGAGAAAGCGAACGAGGTCAGAAAGCATTGAAGTTTTCGCCAATACAGAATCCGGAGAGATCAAATTACAGAAAGCATTACAGTAAACTCGAGAAACTTGGATTGGATAAATACTTGTCACGAGAATAAGTAAAATTAGAAATAATGGAGATATTGTTTTGACTCGACTTACACTTTGGTGGACACAAAGGTCTTTATTGACCCATCTATGGGTGTCGATGATCGTTTTTTTAGCATCTTTTATTCTAGGTGCAGCTAATTACTATCACACTGAGTTAATAGATAAGGAATTGCAGAACGAGATAAATAGCACCAACAAGTTGGGGAAGAATATTGGGCAAGCGATCCTTCCATCGCTTTTGCTGCAGGATTACGCAACTGTAGAGTCGTTAGTTCTTTCACTTGGGGATATGGAGAACTTACAAGGTGCCAGAGTGATTGATGAAAACGGAAAACTACTTATACACGCTTATAGAATGCAGGGTCGTTTAACGAGTATCTATGAAAATATTGGGGAACCATACGAACTTTCAATCAGTAAACTAGAATTTAGTAAAGATAACGAATTTCGAAGTTATCTCGACGAGAAAAACCAAGCCTACTTGATGGCGGTTCCGATTGGCTCGGTGGGTATAATGGAACTGGATGTGGATTTTAGCGGACACTATCAGCTAGCCAGACAGCAATGGCTGGGAATGTTTGGATTTTTGGTTGCTTCTGTGTTTCTCAGTTTGGCGGCTACTTTTTTTATACTTAGAAAACCAATTAGCAATCTGATACAGGCGACGCAGTTCTCCAAGGAGCTCACTACGGTCGTTGGGAAGCAGTTGCAGTTAGATAGCACGGTGAAAGAAGTGGATGATCTGGTGAGAATGCTAAATGTCACTTCTGCCCGTTTGGCTGATCAACACAATGCTCTTACTGAACGCACTGATAGTTTGATACGCGCCAGAGAATCTGCGAATAGAGCGAATAGGGCGAAGTCTGAATTTCTAGCAAATATGAGTCATGAAATTCGCACTCCCATGAATGGTGTGTTGGGTATGTTAACCTTGTTAAAGGAAACTCATCTTGATGTTCAACAGTTGGATTTGGTGGAGACTGCATATGATTCTGGTGAAGTCTTGCTGGGTCTTTTAAACGACATACTGGATCTTTCTAAGATAGAAGCTGGTAAATTGGAATTAGAGGAAATAGAGTTTAACCTGATTTCGACCATCGAAGATATCGCCAATTTCTTCTCGAAAAAGGCTCACGAGAAATCGGTAGAATTCATTACCGATATCGACACAAGTCTTCCAACTCGAGTGGTTGGGGATCCACACAGAATCAGGCAAATTTTGTCTAATTTTCTTTCCAACGCAAACAAATTTACGGATCAAGGCGAAATAATACTCAGTGCTAAATTGATTGCTTCCACAGGGACAAAGTGCAGAATACGTTTTGAGGTTATCGATTCTGGTATTGGCATGAATGAAGAGGCACAAAGAAAAATATTTAGTGCCTTTTCACAGGCTGATGGAAGTACCACGCGAAAATATGGTGGTACAGGCTTGGGACTGAATATCGCCAGACAGTTGGCGCAGCTCATGAGAGGAAATGTGGGCGTGAAATCAGAGCCGGGCAATGGAAGCCGCTTCTGGCTGGAGTTTCTTGCCGAAAGTGTAGAGGGGGCGTACTTGCAAGGTTTCCAGTCTTTTAGCGATCTTCGTGTTTTAATTGTCGATGACAATAGCACAAATAGAAAAATACTTGTAAAGCAAATCAGCGCGTTGCAAATCTATTCAGACGAAGCGGTAAATGGAGTACAAGCTTACGAAAAGGCAGTTATAGCGGCAAAAAATGGTCAACCCTATGACTTAATATTGATGGATATGCAAATGCCGGAGATGGATGGTATAGAGACAGCGAAAAAAATAAAGCAAGAAGCAATTTGTAAAAATGTCGAAATTGTTATGCTTTCGTCCATTTTGAAGGATGGTCATCAAGAAGAGGCAAGGGCAGCCGGTATAACTGCCTCACTGGCAAAACCGGTAAGGCAAGCACTGCTGTTTGATACTATAAAGTACACAGTCGAGAAACTAAAGAGAAGCAAGTATACAGAGAAGGAAGTTGTAAACAAAACTGAAATCAAAGGTGAGCAAGCTATGGTCGACATGATCACAGAAAACTCAAAAAAACGAATTCTTATTGTGGAAGACAATAAGATAAACCAAAAAGTAGCCTTAGGTATGTTGAAAAAATTGGGTTACACAGCCGATGTTGTTGAAAATGGGAAGGAAGCAGTGGAAGCTGTTGATAACGAGAGTTATGAATTAATTTTTATGGATTGTC
>JAOUPJ010000372.1 GCA_029879945.1 Gammaproteobacteria bacterium | reverse complement strand
GTGTGACGGCAGTTGAGCCTGCGCCCGGGTATTGTACGCTATCGGTGGAAGGGGTCGTGAACCAGGTGGTTCGGAGTATCAACGCAACCATCAGGCTCGATGGCCAAAGTAATCTGGTGGAGCATTTCCCCTCGCTGGCAGACTACAGCGCCAATTGGACAACGACCAGTACCAATGGACTTGGAGCAGTAGGATGGGGAGCGGATAACTGCCCGATAGCGATTTGTACCACAAGCAATCCGGCTTCGGGTTCTTTGGTGTTTGAGACCAACGTTGCGAGTGATGCAGCCATATTTCAGGCGGGGGTAAAAAGGGCGCTCACCAATCCCTTTGAAACCGGCCCTGCTGGTATGAGTGGCGCGATCAATATAGCTATCAAAAAGGATGTGCTTAAGGCGACGGCCTTAACGAACGAAGTCTACATTTATCTTACTGATAGCGCCGGTGGCTTTGCCGATTTGATTTTCACTGATCTACGTAGAACGACTCCTTCCAAACGTTGGGAATACATCAATCAAGTACTCACCTTTCCGGCTAACCGGACCTATGACGGGATCAGCATTGTGGTAAATCTGGCGGAGAATGCCACGCCACGAAACAACTCGGTACTGGCCCAAATAGACGTACTGGAGATTCTGGGAACCAGTGGAACCGGGGGCGCGCTGATTCTGGACTGGAGCGAGTGATCAGCCTGGATATTGCATAGTTTCTAGCAGTTTTACTTGGATGCGCCTGGCATGCTTCAATTATTTCAGAAAAAACAAGTGGATACCTCGTTGTGCGCGATATCGGAGGATGAGCGAGGGGTAAGCATGGTATGCGTGGACACGGTCCTTAGTGGGGACCGTCCCGTAGTTCTGAACTGGTCCAGAGTTGAAAGGCAAAACGATGAAGAAGCAGTGCTTGGAAAAGTCGTGCGCAAAATGCAACTCGAAGATAGACGCTGTTCCTATCTTCTACCCTTGAACAAATACCAGGTTGTTATCACTTCCAAACCCGAAGTTCCAGAAAATGAACTGGAAATGGCCATTTGCTGGCAAGCCAAGGACTTGATCGATATTCCCATCGAGGAGGCCGTGGTAGATCTCTTCACCTTTCCTGATGCCGAAAATATTCCTGGCGAGATACGTCACTCTGTATACGTCGTTGCCGCCCAGCGCGAAAGTGTCAGTCAGGTCGCAGAAGAATTATTTGCCAACGGGATAGAGCTTGAGGCGATCGATATCGTGGAAATGGCTCAACGAAACCTGGCCTCTCTACTCGCTGATCAGCAGGAAGGCGTGGCACTGTTGTCTATCAATCCCGGGAATTGCGTGATAACTCTTTCCAAAGAGGGTGATCTTTACGTAACGCGAAAAATTGAAGTAAATGAGAGTAGCTTAAAGCGTGTCGGCCTGGCGGATGCAGAACTGGAACGTATCAGCTTGGAAGTTCAGCGATCCCTGGACTACTACGCGACAAACCTTAAACAAACCCAACTAAAAAATCTCTATGTGGTGCCCACGCCGCAATTGAACCAATCTATTGTCGACTATCTCGACGAAAATCTCAGCGTTAAAGTGGCAGTGATGGATTTGAATGAGCTGATAATCTGGGGGGCGGTGCCAGAGAAAAAAATGTGGGGCTACCTCAGCTTTTGTCTGGGTGCTGCGCTTAGAGATTGGGTAGGCACATGACCCAGCAAATCAATTTACTAAAAGATGAGTTTAGGCCGAGACGGATTCTGTTTTCTCTCAAATGGTCTGCGGTTGTGGTGGGCTTGTCTGCTGTAGCCATGTTATTTCACTTGGGAATGGTTTACTTGCACTTTTCGAATATGGCTGAAAGGGCCGAGCGAGCGCAATCTGGCGAGCGGCAAATCGCGGAGCTATTTAAGAGCCAAAAGGAGATCTTGTTAGGAAATGTGATTGATCCGGATATTGACGAGCAGATAGAAAATCTGAAAGCAGAGGTGGAAATAAAGACTCAGCTTAAGACAACGGTGCAGAGAGCCTTGAGCGTGGCCAGTGGCCAGTTTTCTCCCTATCTCCTTGCATTCGCAGATCATTACAAGCCTGAGTTATGGCTGGAAAACATATTTTTTCACGGGAATGAGCAGGTTTTACTAAAAGGATATGCCGTTCAGACCAGTGATCTGGTTTCATTCATCGACCGCTTATCCTCCGATTCACTATTTCTTGGAAGGTCATTCGATGTGTTTCAACTTAAGAAGGAAGCATACATTCCTCCGGAAGAAAGGGTTGCTGAAGCACAAGACCCGCTGCTCGCAGAGCAAATGACCGCACAGACCATTAAAGAAGAAGAAGAGAAGAGAAAGTTAGAAAAGCGCGAGCAGTTTTTCGCGTTTAGCCTGTCTGCCGGAATTGATAGAGAATCCGGACGACTTCTCAATGTAGATCCTGCAAACAACCCCGCTACACCCAATGGAGTTTTCGATGCAGTCAATGCTTTCGACCCTAAGGCCTTTGCTGGAACGAACTAACGAGGCCTTTGAACAGCGTTCTATTCGTGAGCGAGTGGTCATCACGCTAGTCGCGGTATTGGTTCTTTACGCGACGGTATTTTTCGTTTTGATTGAACCCGTAGATCGCGATATCGCCGCTTCACGCGCCCAAGCGGAACAAAGTGAAAAACAGATTTCGTTTTTTGAAGAACAGATAGTAAAACTCAAGGAAACGCCTCTTACACCGGAGCAAGTGAAAAAAGTTGAACTTCAGACGTCACTGAAAAATCAGGTGGCAACCTTAAACAAGGAACTAACTTCCTATACCAATCAACTGATAAGCCCCAGAGAAATGCGGGCTGTGCTCAAGGAACTGGTATTTTCAGATACGAAGAAGGTGGTTACTGAACTGGAAAATCTGGAACCGGAGCCCGTGCAGGCTGTGGTAAAGCAGGCTGCAACGGAAAAGCCTACTCAAAATCGCGGCGTGGCAAGTAAAGAGGCACCAAAGGCCAAAAACGTAAAGTCAGTCGAACTGTATAAGCATAGCGCACGGGTTGTAGTAGTGGGTGAATACCAGGATATCGTCAATTATCTTATTCGACTGGAAAAGCT
>JAOUPJ010000102.1 GCA_029879945.1 Gammaproteobacteria bacterium | reverse complement strand
TTGGCTGATATAGATCAGGTGATGGATAACGTCAATAATGTAAGAGCGAGAATTGGCGCACGACTCCATACGATAGACAAACAGGGCGATATCAATGAAAGCTATGAGCTACAGATCAAAACCACCCTTTCATCGATTAAAGATATAGACTACGCCGAAGCGATTACACGTATGAATCTGGAGATGGTCGGCCTGCAGGCTGCGCAGCAGTCTTATGCCAATATTCAGAATCTTTCGCTTTTTAACTATATTTAAGGCCTATTCTTTTAGGTTTAAGCGAAGTTCTTGATTGACCTTTTCAAAGACGTGGGTCCAGTCCCCCCTCTGTTCCTGCCGAAAAATCTGTACCGAAGGATACCATGGGCTGTAGCTGATGTTTAGAAACCAGCGCCAACTGGGTGCGTAAGGGAGCAATAACCACACGGGCTTGTTCATTGCCGCAGCTAAATGTGCAACGGTGCTGCTGACGGTTATGACCAGATCCAGATTTCCAATCAAGCCGCAGAGATTTTCCAGATCATTGGTTAGGTCTTCCTGTGGCCAATGATGGATACCCAACTCGTTCATTTCGTCAAGGTGTAAAGTCAAGTCTCCATATTGAAGGTTGATAAGTTCTATACCAGGGATATGCGAAGTAGGATACCAGTCGGAAAGAGTGGTTGAGCGTTTCCATGCCTCATCCGCATTTCCTCCTTGCCAAGAAATTCCCACCTTTAAGCCTTCTAATGATGCCAACAGAGAGCGCCATTTTTCCTCTCGTTCTTTTGTGGCTGCAATCACATGCGATAGTTCAGATGGAAAACAGGACTGATTTTTTCGGAACAAGGAGGGTAGGGAGCCCATTTCAAATCGATAGTCGAAAAATTGTAGATTGGCATCGGGTTTTTTAAAGGTCAACTCGGGCCAGGTTCTGGAAAAAATCGAAACCAGTCTGGGATGACACTCGATGGTGCATTCTTGCACGAGCGTAGCCAGATCACCAAAACAGGTGCTAAAGAGTATTTGATCACCTAGCCCTTGTTCGGATTGAATAAACAATCTTTCATGTGAAAGTGGATTGCCGTGCCAGCGTGGGATTGGGAGGGCAGGCATCCTTCGACTTCCGTTCTCAATACCTGCTTCATAGTTCTCCCAGCCTTCCTCAAAGTTTTGTTGAAGAAGTTGTAGAATGCCTAGATTCCACCGAAAGTCTAACGACTCGGGTGAAAGATTCGCTGCCTGCGTTGCAACACTCAAGGCCTGATCAGTTTCACCCAGTTCTTGTAGAACCAGTGAAAAATTACCCAGAATTTTTGGGGAAACTTCCAGCTCCAGCGCCTTTTGAATCAAATCGGCTGCTTGGTCTATCTTGCCGGTCTTCCTATAGAGATGTCCCAAATTATTGAGTGTTGCGGCATGATTTTGCCGAAGGGCAAGTGCCTTTTGGTAATACTGTATCGCTTCATCAATGAGTGAAAGGTTCTCATAGCAGGTCGCAAGATGAAAGAACAGGCCAGGGTCGGAGTCAAAACGCTGTACGGCTTGTGTTAAATAGTTCGTGGCCTGGTCGTAGCGGCCCAGTTCTTTATACAGGAGTCCACAGATGGATAGAATCTGGGGAATGTCTTCCGAGTCTGTACACATTTCGTAGTACTCGAGGGCCTCTTGGAGCTTTCCTTGCTGGTGAAATTCGTAGGCTCTGCGAAACATTTCATTCATTTCCAAATCTTCCACTGATTGAGAGTTGCCACAAATTTCGCAAATACCGTACCGAATAATTGTAAAATTTTTACATGTATTTTTAGACTCGGTCTAACTTGGTATCAGATTCGCATATTTCTAAGCAAGTTGAAACAGTCACGATAGTGGAGTTTTGAGGAGCTAGTTTATGCCTCAAATTATAAACACAAATATTATGTCTTTGAATGCGCAGCGGAACCTGAACCGTTCCCAGGACGCATTGCGGATCTCTTTACAAAGACTATCCTCAGGATTGCGGATCAATAGCGCAAAAGATGACGCAGCGGGCTTGGCTATTTCTGAACGGTTTACGTCTCAGATACGTGGCTTGAGTATGGCTTCCCGAAACGCTAACGATGGCATATCGTTGGCGCAGGTTGCGGAAGGCGCGTTACAGGAAGCGAGCAGCATCCTGCAACGAGTCAGAGAGCTGGCGGTGCAATCGGTCAATGCCACCAATTCGGCCAGTGATAGACGCGCTTTGAACCTGGAAGTCAAACAACTGGCTGCTGAGCTTTCCCGAATTGCCAAAACCACCGAGTTTAACGGACAGCGAATTCTGGACGGTACGTTTGGTACAGCGCTATTTCAAGTGGGCGCCAACGCCAACCAATTTATAGTTGCCTCCACTTCCAATTTTAAAACCACTCAATACGGAGACTATCGAATCAATGGATTCGAGAGTAATGTGGGTGGAAATCACCGGATTGCCGGTGGGTCAACCGTTACGATTCATGGCGCCGAGGGAAGCACTTCGGTTGCCTATAATGCCCAAGATAGCGCGCAACAGATTGCAGATAAAATTAATCTTACTACTGACTCCACAGGCGTTTCTGCGTGGGGGATTACCGAGATGGATGTGGAGTTCCAAAATACCGGAGCTTATCGATTCGACTTGCTCGGGGATAACAAAATCAGTTCTGTTTCCGTGGGATTCAATCTGACTGACGCGTTTACTGGGGTAGAAGCCCTTTCGGTAGCGGCGGAGGCCTTTAACCAGGTATCTGCACAGACTGGTGTGGTCGCTACGGTTAGAGATGACGGTTCGGCGATTACCTTACATCACTACGAAGGGGAAAATATCCGGGTTCTGGATACTGCATTCACCAATGGTGGAACAGTAAGATTCTTTTCAAATAACTCGTCCGTTGTTTTCGTACCCAATGCAACGGTGAACACTGCCTTCATCAGCGGGCAGGTCATTTTTGATTCAACCAAATCGTTCAGTGTACAGGGTACGGCCGCGCAAATCGTGTCAGCGGTATCAGAATCATCCCTACTGCTCACGGTGGCAGATTTTGATGTGACCAGTGTCTCGGCTGCAAATATTACACTTGCTGTTGCTGATGCTGCACTAACCCAAGTGAGTGATCAGCGGGCCCGTTTTGGTGCTTTGCAGAGTCGTTTTGAATCCACTATCCGAAATCTGGATACCACTGTTGAAAATCTTAGTGGTGCTCGTTCACGAATAATGGATGCAGATTTTGCAATTGAGACCGCAGAATTAACACGTACCCAGATACTTCAGCAAGCGGGTACCGCTATGTTGGCGCAGGCCAATACCATTCCACAAAATGTATTAACACTGTTGCAATAGAGAAAAGTAGAACTAAGGGCCCAGCTTTAGTAGTGGCGTATTGAGACGTGTATTCAGTAAAATTTCCAAACGCAGCAGAGGGGCTTTCCAGTCTCCACTCGTCGTCTGTCGAAATAGACTCATATTGGGGTAGATATGGCTCTCATCACAGTTAAGCAACCAGCGCCAATCAGGAATTTTTGGTAATAGAACCCAACTGGGTATCCCAAGTGCACCTGCTAAATGGGCATTGGTATTGTCCACCGAAATCACGAGATCCAGATTGGATATCAACGCGGCGACGGGTTCAATATTCCCTCTAAGATCGAGATCACCGAGTTCGACTAAAGTAATTCCATTCTTTTGAAAGACTGATTTTTCCTCGTCGGAAACATTGAACTGTAATGATATGAGATTTACATTCTTGTTTTTGAATGTCTCGACCAGCGTTTCCACCGGAATAGAACGCTTTACTTTTTCAGCATAGTGCTTGCCCCCTCGCCAGGAGATGCCTATGTTGATTTTGCCGGGTAGTTGATCAAGTAATTGACGCCAGTGGCGTTGCGATTGGGTATGAGTGGCCAAGTACCCCTTTTTCGGAAAATTTTCTCGCTTTTTGCGATAGAGTTGTCCGAGGTTTCCAGCACAAATTTGTGCGGTATATTCTGCGCTGACTCCGTGTTCCATTGCAATTTCTTTTGACTCAAAGTCAATTTGGGGAAAACTGCGGATGAACAATTCTATTAGGCGTTGGTCACAATAAACACAAAAATTTGGATGATGTTGTGCGAGATCTTCCAGGCAACTCGCAAACATGATCTCGTCACCAATGCCCTGTTCCATCCACACCAGTAATTTCCCGTCTGTGGATTTTCCATCCCAACGGGGGATTGGAAGACCTAGATGGGGACGTTGGCCCACTAGAAAACCCGCATCATACAGTTCCCAACCCTCCACAAAGCGACCCAGAAGAAGATTAGTCAATCCTTTATTCCATCGCGCTGCATGACAGGCAGGATCTTCGTTTATTGCATTTTCAAAAAGGAGTAGGGCCTCTCCGAACAGACCTTGTTCTCCCTTGATTAATGCATAATTGGTCAGTGCCAGGGCGCGATATTTAGGGTAATTTCCTAATACAGTATCCAGGTGTTTTTCTGCGCTGGCATAGTCACCCGCTTGCCTGTAGAGATTGCCCAGGTTTAGATTCGTTTCTGCGTGAAGGTCATCAATTTGAAAAGCCCGTTCCAAATAGCTAATTGCTCCGGGTATCTCATCCTGTTTTTCCATCAATATCGCCAGATTGATGAGCACCGTGATGTTGTGATTGTTCAAGGCATACGCTTGGTTCAGCATTGTATAGGCCGAGTCGAATTCATTTCGTTCGGTATATATGATTCCGAGCCTGAGATAGCTTGAGAGATGCTGATTGTCTAATTCGATGGCTTTGTTTAGGGCATCAATGGCCGCGCTGTAACGTCCACTACTATGATTTACAATTCCCAAATTGTTTAGCCACTCCGCATGCTGAGGCTCCAGATTGATCGCCTTCTCCAAAGAGCGTCTAGCCAGATCATATTGCCCAAGTTGCGCGAGTGCATTGCCCTGCATGAACAATACCCTGGCATCATCCGGGTTTTGCTCAAGTAGCCGATTGTAGATATCCATGGCTGTGTGTAGCTGTCCGTGCAAATGTAGATCGACCGCCTGGTCGTACAATTTGCGTGCAGACAAGAAAAAGTACTCTTTATTGGTTTATAGAGACTATTTCGAGCAGTCTTTTCTTAACTTGAGTAAAGACTTCAAGAGGGTTAGAGTTAGAATCGTTCCGAAAGATACGAAGGCTTTGATACCAGTGGGAGGTGCTTGTGTGGGTTCCCCAGCGCCAGGTGGCTGAGGATTTGGTAAGCAACAACCACGAGGGGATATTGAGTGCCCCTGCGATATGGATGCTCGCATTACTCACGCCGATGACAAGATCCAGGTTTTCTAGAACGGCAGAAAACTCATCCAGGTTCTGCCGGGGTTGCAGGGATTCCAGAATATGCAGATTTAATCCAGTCTTTTTGTTAAACGCCTCTACTTCTTCTCGGGAAGAATCATATTGAATGGCAAACCATTCAATGGGAAGCTCCATACGGAGCAATTCTGCCCACTGGTCCAATGTTATAGACTTCCTTTCCTGCTCTTTATAAACTCCACCACGCCAGGAGATCCCAACTTTGAGTTTGCCCTGAACTGTTGAGAGTTTCTGTTCCCATTTAGACACGAGGTGTGGACTCGCTTGTATGTAGGCACCGGCACTCGCCAGCCGCTCTCCATAAGGGTAGCTGAGCTTGGGTAAACTTCCCAAGGGGAGGTAGAAATCATACGCTGCCGTGGGAGACTCAAGTGGATCATCCTTAAGTAGCGTAATGTTTGGGATTTTCCGAGAAATTAAGGGGTAAAGACGAGAATCGCAATAGAGCCCCACTTCGGCGCGTTCCAGCCAGTTTGGGGGCAGACAGCCCAGAAACATGAGTTGGTCTCCCAGGCCTTGCTCTTGATAGAGCAGAATGCGCCGGTTCGTGATGTCTTCTCCCGACCACATAGGAATAGGCGTCTTCGGGAGGGGAATCTTTCCGGGTATGATGAGGCGGTTTTCGTAGTCCTTCCAACCCTGTTCATACTCTCCGATGGCAATCAAGGCCATGCTCCTCTGCCAGGTACTAAAAGTAAAATCGGCACCACGCTTAATTGCCAGGTTGTGGCAATCTCGTGCCCTCACGAAATCCCCTTGACGTTGATAAAGCATGCCCAAATTATTCAAGGTTTCAGGGTGCAACTGTTGGTTGCTTAATAATATTTCAAATAGTTTCTGGGCTTCGTCCAGCTCATTGCATTCCATATAGCTAAGCGCCAGATTGTGCAGTACCAATGTGTTGTCGGGCTGCCGTTTGTAGACTTCCCGCAGTATCGCAAGCGATTCTTCAAATCGTTTCATGGAACACAGCAGGGCACCCATATTGGTTTTGGCGCCCAGGTAGTCTGGATCGAGCTCGACTGATTTTCTAAAACACAACAAAGCCTGATGTTTTTGACCCAGCATGGCGAGAATCTTACCTCTGCAGTTCCATGATTGCGGGTTAGCAGCGAATTGTTCGATCGAATGATTGCTGATTGCTAAAGCGGCGTTCAGCTCGCCAGATTCGCGCAGTACTTCCATCAGATCAAGGTGAGGGGCCAAGGCGTTGGTATCCAGGTCTATGGCCCTTTTCAATAAGGTGATTGCCTCTTGCTTTTTACCAAGTTGCAGTAAAAGAATCGAGAGCCTGTGGGTGTGCTTCCAGTTTTCGGGTTCCAACGAGAGACAGCGCGATAATAGCGCGTGGGCAAGCTGCGTTTTATGCAACTGTATCAGAATTTCCGCGTATTCACTGAGTGTGCCAGGCGCTTCATCGCGGTGAGTGAGTTGCATGTAACAACTTGCTGCTTCCTCGAGTTTGGAATCTTTCGCCAGAGACCGCGCACGCTTCAAGAGTGCTTCAGTAGACGAGCTATCAAGGGTATTGGATTCCATGGGTAGCATTCTGCATCGCGCATGCCATAGGGTGAACAAATAATAGGCTGATGTGGGCATGTTAATTGAATGAACTCATTCGAATGTTTGATTGATTACGGAAATTCTGATTCCCGAATAGGTCGTTATGCCACAGATTATCAACACCAACGTCATGTCTCTCAACGCGCAGCGAAACCTGAATACGTCGCAGGCTCGCTTGTCGACCGCGTTGCAGCGTTTGTCTTCTGGGTTACGAATTAATAGCGCGAAAGATGACGCTGCGGGGCTGGCTATTTCGGAGCGTTTTACTACCCAGATTCGAGGTCTAAGTCAGGCTGAACGAAATGCAAACGACGGTGTATCCTTGGCACAGGTTGCGGAAGGGGCATTGGATGAGTTAGGCAATATAATGCAGCGGGTGCGGCAATTGGCGGTCCAGTCTGTAAATGCAACCAACTCGGCTCGAGATCGTCAGGCCTTGCAAAATGAGGTGGGCCAATTAGCCGCTGAATTGAACCGAATCGCCAGATCCACGGAATTCAACGGTCAGAAGATTTTTGATGGAACCTTTTCTACACAGCTGTTTCAAGTCGGGCACCAGGCGAATGACTATATCGTTGCCACCACCGCCAATTTCAAAACGGGGAATTATGGTGATTATCGTATCTACGGTATAGGGAGTGTTATTCGGGGAAATACCAATTACGATGTCGTGGCCAACAATTCCATTATTGTTTCCGGTTCTGAAGGGAGCCAGACCATATTGTGGGCAACGACTGAAACGGCGGCCCAAGTCGCCGAAAAGGTAAACCTGTTTAAGGACGATACGGGTGTCAGTGCCTGGGCGATTACCGAAATGGATGTGTATTTTAGCCCAGCCGCTTCAGGGCCCTACCGCTTCGACCTATGGGGAGACAACAAAATCACGCCGGTCGCGATTGGTTTTACCGTCGATGCGGGGACGGGTGTTGAGGCCTTATCTAGAGCAGCTACCGCCTTCAATGATGTTCAGTCCAAGACAGGGGTAGTCGCAACCGTCAAAAGTGACGGTTCAGGTATTCGCTTATCACACTACTACGGCGAACATATCGTCCTGCAAGACACCTCTTTCGCCAATGCGGGAACCGTCGTCATAGAGGGTACAAACCAGGTTACCAGCTCCATCACTTTTCTCCCTGATGCACTCGCCACAACTGCATGGGCCACAGGGCAAGTCATTTTTGATTCTGATCGCTCTTTCACTGTGCAGGGCACCGGGGTTCGTCTGGTGAGTAACCCGAATGAGGCTTCCGTTTTGCAGAAAGTGGCGGATTTGGATATCAGCACGGTAGAAGGGGCCAAGTTGGCCATTGCAGTGGCCGATACGGCCTTGATGCAGCTGACCTCTCAGCGTGCCAAGTTTGGTGCCTTACAGGCGCGCTTTGAGTCCACGATCAGAAATCTGCAAACGACCATTGAAAATCTCAGCGCCGCTCGCTCCAGAACACGTGATGCAGACTTCGCAATCGAAACTGCCGAATTGACTCGTACCCAGATCCTTCAACAGGCAGGTACTGCTGTACTCGCTCAAGCCAACACCATTCCGCAAAATGTACTGACTCTACTCCAGTAGTAAAATCAGTTGCTTATAGAGTTTTACTTAAACTTGGCGACATTTTTTAAATTAGTCTTAAAAAAAGTTTAAGTTTTGTTTTTTGTCTGTCGACAAGTTCATTGAAGGCAGGAATTTTCTAAGGATAGAAATAGATCGTGTCTTCTGAATCATAAAGGACTATGAGTGGCCCGTGATGGCCATTGGCATCCAAGGAGGAAGGCTGTATGCCTCAGATTATTAATACAAATATCATGGCGTTGAATGCGCAGCGTAATTTAAATACCTCGCAATCCAGCCTCAAGACATCGCTACAACGCCTGTCATCGGGGTTACGCATCAATAGTTCCAAAGACGATGCAGCCGGGATGGCCATCTCAGATCGATTTACTACCCAAATCAGAGGGCTTGCTCAGGCCTCGCGTAACGCCAATGACGGGATCTCCCTGGCGCAGGTGGCCGAAGCCGCTTTTACAGAAGTGCAATCCATACTGCAACGGGTGAGAGAATTGGCGGTTCAGTCGGTGAATGCGACCAACTCACCACGCGATAGACAGGCCCTGCAGGCTGAAGTAGGACAGCTTACAGCGGAATTGAATCGTATCGCCAAACAGACCACCTTCAATGGGCAGAACATCATGGATGGTACCTTTGGTACGGCCTTGTTCCAGGTGGGCGCCAATGTGAATGAATACATTGTGGCGACCACCTCTAACTTTAAGACCAATCAGTATGGGGACTACCGTCTCTATGGCGAAGGGACTTCAGCAACACAATCGAATACGCGATTTGCTGCCGCTGGAACGATAACGATCAGCGGGAGTGAAGGCTCAGCCTCGTTCACCGTAGCGATCAGTTCCTCTGCAATGGATATTGCGAACAAGGTCAATCTAGTTCGTGATAAGACTGGTGTTGAGGCCTACGCCATTACCGCAGCGGAACTGAGCTTTGGGGCTGCCAACTCGGGTGCTTACCGAATCACCCTGAGGGAAAACAACGCAACAAGTGCAGTGACGGTCGGTTTTTCACTGGATGCAGGAACCGGGGTAGAGGCCTTGTCGCGTGCGGCATCGTCCATCAACGCCGTGCAAGCCAAAACAGGGGTGATCGCCACAGTTAAAGCAGATGGTTCAGGTATCACCTTGAATCACTTTGATGGTGAAACGGTCCATATAGCGGATACCACCTTCTCTAATGCCGGTAACATCTCGGTAATAGGTATCGATGAAACCGGAACGCCAAACGCCGCTGGAATAGTGTTGACGGCGGGTGGGGGAGCGGTAACAGTCGAGTTAGAAGGACAGGTGATTTTCGATAGCGATGCCTCGTTCACGATTAGCTCAGCGATAACTGATGACACACTGTCAGGGTTAGCCCAGGCTTCCCTCCTGCAGAAGGTGTCAGATATCGATGTGGCCACGGTGGATGCTGCGAATCTCACGATCTCTATTGCAGATGCGGCCCTGGCGCAAATCAGCTCACAGCGGGCCAAGTTTGGTGCCTTACAGGCGCGGTTTGAGTCGACCATTCGGAACCTGGAGGCATCGGTGGAAAACCTGTCTTCTGCGAGATCACGGGTCATGGATGCGGACTTTGCAGTAGAGACTACCACCTTGACACGAGCACAAATACTGCAACAGGCTGGAACAGCAATGCTGGCCCAGGCCAACTCTATACCTGGTAACGTATTATCACTACTGGGATAAGGAAATAGTGGAAAGGGTCTAGCATGGAGCTAGACCCTTTCTAAACATGGAGCGTATCAGGAGGAAATAAAGCGGCGCAAAACTGAAAAGCTTTCGCCAAAAACAAGGAATGTAACTGTCTAATTTCGTAATCAATTTCTATCTAATCTGAACAGGTTCACCTATTTCGGTGCAATCTGTGTCTTTATTTTATTCATTAGTGTCCGATAGCAAATGCGAGGAGCGGTGAATACTCATTATGAGTATATCCGCTAGTTGTACTACTGCGTCTTTTTCTCTTTGATTAAGACCATTATCTGGAGGTCAGCGTCATGCCTTCGACTATTAACACTAATATCATGTCTTTAAACGCCCAACGGAATTTGACCCGTTCGCAATCTGGTCTTGCGACTTCATTGCAACGTTTGTCATCGGGTTTGAGAATCAACAGCGCCAAGGATGACGCAGCCGGTTTGGCCATCGTTTCACGTTTCACAACCCAAATTAAGGGTTTGGAAACAGCGGTACGAAATGCCAATGACGGTGTTTCCCTTGCTCAGGTTGCCGAAGGGGCCATGTCTGAAGCGGGTAATATGCTACAACGTATTCGCCAGCTTGCAGTACAATCGATGAATGCGACTAACTCTTCTTCTGACCGCGCAGCCATTCAGGCTGAGGTGGGTCAGCTGACAGCAGAGTTGGATCGTATTGCCAAGACAACCACATTTAACGGCCAAAACATTTTGGACGGAAGCTTTGGTACCGCACTATTCCAAGTGGGTGCCGAACCTGGTCAGTCCATCGTTGCCACCACTGCCAACTTCAAGGCCTCTAATTATGGTAACTACCGAGTTGATGGCTATGGTTCTGCGGTATCTACCGCCAGTAATATCACTGCTGCTGGAACCTTGGTTATCAGTGGTTCGCAAGGCCAAACCACAGTAGCGTATGCCATTAGCGCAAGCGCTGCCGATGTTGCTGCTGCTGTCAATCTGGAAACCGACAACA
>JAOUPJ010000371.1 GCA_029879945.1 Gammaproteobacteria bacterium | reverse complement strand
CCACCAAGCGCTCTGGCACAGCCGCCTTCCTTATAAAGGACAAGATCTACGTGATTGGTGGTGGTTTTAAGAAACCGGATGGCAATTTCCAGTTTCTGAAAACACTGGAGATCTACGATCCCGCATCAGACTCCTGGGAGTCTGGCCCGGATATGAATCAACCCCACGACTATCCTGCTTCGGCACTAGTCGGCGACACGATCTATATCCTTGGTGGCCACCACCCTGATGCATGTCTAGGCGGGCCAAAAACCGATCCCGGCTTTGATTTCTGTGAGCGCTGGGCACCCGGAAACACGTCCTGGGAAGAGATCGCCCCCTGGTTGACCCCTCGCTTCGCAGCGGCGGCTGTGCCCTGGGGTGAGAATATCCTGTCCTCCGGTGGCGTCGCCTTCAGGCCCGAGGGCTTCAATAATTTCGACTTCTGCGAGACCTATTCCATCAAAGATAATAAATGGCATCAGGATCAGGAAGTTAAGCTGCCCTGGGTAGCTGCCGGCCATGGACTGTGTCTAGCCGATAATACTCTGTTCATTTTTGGTGGATATTCTTCAGACGATATACATGTTCGGGCGGCCTATTTAGATAAAGAAAAGAACGAATGGGTGCGAATTCCGGACATGCCCTACACTCGTGCAGCAATGGGTGTGGCGGTAATGGATAGGACCATCTACCTGGTTGGTGGATGGGCAGATGATAAGCGTGATCCGATGGATACGGTGGTCGCTTACTCCTGGTAAACAAAATGTGTGGAGGGTTTAACGATGGATGACGCCCAACTAAAACGATACAACCGACATATCATGATGCCTCAGGTCGATTTTGAGGGTCAGCAAAAACTTCTCAATTCCCGCGTACTCATTTTGGGTGCAGGTGGATTGGGTTCCCCTGTGGCCATGTACCTGGCCAGCAGTGGTGTGGGTCATCTGGTCATCTCAGATTTCGACACGGTGGAAATTTCCAACCTACAAAGACAAATCCTGCACGGCACCAACGATGTGGGTAAGCTGAAGGTGGAGTCTGCCAAAGAGACCTTGAACTCGCTCAATCCAGACGTGGAAGTCACCATCATCAAGACACGCCTTGAGGATGATGAACTACGGGAGCAAGTGAGACTCGCTGATCTCGTCATCGACACCACAGACAACTTCATGTCTCGCTTCGCGCTCAATCGCATGAGTGTGGAAGAGAAAAAACCCCTGGTGTCCGGTTCTGTGATTCGCATGGAAGGACAGGTTACTGTCTTCCGCAACGATCTGGACGACAGCCCTTGTTATCACTGCCTCTACAAAGAGGGTGAAGAACTGGGCGAGACCTGCACCCAAAACGGTGTACTGGCTCCTGCAGTCGGCATCATAGGCTGCATCCAAGCCACCGAGGCCTTGAAGGTCTTGATGGGCGTAGGGAAGGAGCTAAAGGGTCGCTTTATGGTGATGGACGCTTACACCATGGAATGGCGCGTGATGAAGCTGAACAAAGACCCTAAATGCAAGGTTTGCGGCCAGCAACACTAATAATTCAGATTCGATCTAGACGGGAAACGCGGCGAAAATGCCGCGTTTTTTCGCTATCTTGCCGCTATTTTACGTGACACGTTAAACAGAGCTTGCTTCCAGAGTTACCACTGATAGCTGTCCCAGTTGCTGAGGAATAGTCACCCACTCGCAAGAAGCTGGGAATCAGATCTCGATTTTCACTCGCCGTGACGGCCACACCGTGAGGGTCATGACAGGAGCCACACTCCACTTCATAGCCATCTCCAGTATCATATAGACGGATTTCATTGGGATCGGCGTGATTGTCGCCATTCAGGTCGAAATAGGCAATGCGCCCGGCCTTTACATTCGGCTCGTTATAGTCTGTATTACGCGTATCGGAGGGATACTTCACACCAATGGGGTGATCATCACCGAGATAACCACCCGCCCTGTTGGGGATCCCCGTTAGGGCGACTTGATCGAGGTATTTATCTCCAATGGAAAACACTTCAAAGTTGGGTGCGCCCAAGGTTGCACCCGGACCATCACTGTGACATGTCATACAAAGACTACCCGAACTGGCTGGATCAGTATTGAACCCTGCGTGCGCGGTGCTGGAGGGTGACCCAAGCGCATTTCCGCTCCAACTATCCAGAAATGCGTCATTCACGTTATATTCTTGTTCAGCTCGATAGCCAGCACGGAAGGTATTTCCAGCCCCAGTCATCTGAGTGGGCATATTGATGATGGAGTCAATGGCTGTTGCCCCGTCGTGACAGGAGAGACAGGTTAAAGAGTTCGGCCCAGGCTGGGTTTGGGTCTGACCCAATGCAGTGGGCTCAGATTGCGCGCTATACATGACATAGCTGCGATTTGCCACGGTGCGGTTCCACAGTGGCGCGGCAGCGGTGCGATTGGCACCATGAGGGGTGTGACAATAGACACAGACCTCGTAATAATTATTTCGATGCAGATTCATCAGGTTGGCAGCGGGCGTGAAGGCCTGTGTCAGATTGTGGCGCGTGTTTGTAATTCCGCCCATCTGAGGGATGGCGGCTGAGGGCAGTCCGGTCGCGGTGCTGGGGTCATCAATAATGCGGTTGGGGGCCTGTTTTGCGTCCCAGCCATCGGCCATTAAGTGTAGTGGCAGAGCCACCAGGCCAGATACAGCGAACAGGGTTAGAATACGCCTGAACTTAGCCATTTTGATTATTTATTGCTCCTTCGTTCCCCACAAGAGACCTTGAAATCTAAAGACTTAGGAGTGAGGCACCGACACCTTTCGAAGACTCATCCATAAATCACACTAGCAGGCTAATTTACGGGACACGTCACTGGCTGTCAAATCTAAATCATGTCAACACAGACCTTATACTATGGTTATAATAAGCACCTACGGGCAGGACGCTTGAGGAAATTTTTTAAATAAATGATAAGCATAAAGGGACTCTGCAAGACCTTCTCATCCGGGACCAAGGCGGTCGATAACTTGGACCTCGAAGTAGAGAAAGGTGAAATTCTAGGCCTGCTCGGGCCCAACGGGGCGGGAAAAAGCACCACCATCCGAATACTCACCACCTTGGCCGGATT
>JAOUPJ010000370.1 GCA_029879945.1 Gammaproteobacteria bacterium | reverse complement strand
GAAGGTTGCTCCGCCCCACATTTCTAGCGAGAAGAAGCCTACTTGGTCTATTTTTTCGGCTATTGGGAGCATCGTGTCAGTTCGCATTCTCGTAGCCATTAAAGATTGATGCGCGTCTCGGAATGTTGTGTCGGTGATTTTTACTGGCTTGCTCTTGGGCGTCTAGACCCCTCCCTTATATATAGATTGAATTTGGGAGTAGAAAGGTTGAGTGAAGCCATATTAATTCATTTAGGTTCTAGTTTGCAGTTTTTATTCGAGGATCGATTAGACCGTATAGCAAGTCTGCAATGATGTTAGCTATAATCACGAATAGGGCGACTATGTAGAACACCGTCATTAAAATTGGAAAATCGTTGAATCTTATAGCGTCAAAAAGCCATGTTCCAATGCCAGGATATCTGAAGACAGATTCTACAAATATTGAGCCGCTAATAATGAAGCCGAAAGAGATGGCGGCTTGCGTTATTAGAGGTAAACAGGCATTTTTAATTCCATGTTTTGTCAGAATTTTCCACTCTGTCAAGCCTTTAGCTCGTGCTGTGAGAACGTA
Organism: Gammaproteobacteria bacterium; assembly: GCA_029879945.1. GTDB lineage: Bacteria > Pseudomonadota > Gammaproteobacteria > S012-40 > S012-40 > JAOUPJ01. The sequence continues at coordinate 2,523 of JAOUPJ010000370.1, read as the reverse complement.
GTCTTCACTTACTGTTTCTAGCATAGAGGCTCTAGTAAGAAGAACCCATTGCCCGAACATTGATAAAACCAAAGCACATAGCGGAAGCAACGCATACTGCAAGTATCCACCAATTAACCTTAGAATTTCTTGAAAGTCTAATGAAAAACCAATTTGAAGAGCAGTATCAGAGAAGGACGTACTTATTCCGTAAGGTATTGGCGGATTATAGGCCCACTCTAGAGGATGGCCTCCTCCAATGGGAACCCCGCCTTCATAATAGGTTACCTTGAGCGCTCCGCCAAAAAAAGTCAAAAGCAAAAAACCAATCCACCAGACAGGCATAGATGATATGGTGATCGGAATAATAGACGACAGTTTGTCAAATGCTCCACCTCTCTTTTGAATGGCTTTAGTTCCAAGCATGACCCCGATTACGAGTGAAATAGCAGTAGCGGTGCCTAACAGGAATATAGTGTAGGGAAGTCGTTCTGCCAAGTTTTGAGCAATCGGTGTTATTTTCATGTCTACCGTTTGCGTTGTACCGATGTATCCGAGGTTGAAAAAAAGAAGATTGCGAACATATGTGAAGTATTGGGGTATTGTAGGTTGGTTGAAACCCCATAGTCTACGAGCCTCTTGCTCAAATGCTGCTGTTTGGTTTTCAGTCAGTCTCCACCCTTTTATAGGGTCTGAAAATAGCGAAACAGGGTTGCCAGGCATGCGCATGAAGAGTATGAAGTTAATAGTTATTACTGCTAAGACGAGTACGAACGAGTAGGCAATTCTTTTGATGATGTAGCCCTTTAACCCTGTGATGGAAAAAGTGTATCCCTGTCTCAATACAAGCACCGCAGCAATTCCCCCAACAAATAAGCCAACCATCATTCCACTGATTCCAGCAATAGAGAAACCAAATACTCCCGAGAACAGAGACGCATAAAGGACTCTCCTTTTCAATGCCTCGATGACGATTGTCATTAGAAGAAGAAAACCGAAGTTTCCAAAAATGCCCCATGTCAACATAAAACTGATGTACTTGCCGAAATGATCTTCAGGCGAACTTCCGAAAACTGCAGGTCCCCATTCTGACCGCTCATATGACTCTGGGAGATATATCATCGAGAAGTCTCCAGAAATGTGGCCTTTGCCTAGTATCCAATAGAAAGGGTAAAGAATAGGATTGTAGGTTGCATTAAATTTGAAAGTAGCATCTGCATAATTATAACGGTAATCTGGAGTAAAGGAAAGCTCTTCTATTTCATGAACGTGATATCCTATACGATCGAATGTTCCGAGAAGAGCAAGCAAAAGAGCCATGGCCAATATAAACACTGATTTGAATAAAATTTTGCGAAGTTTGTTTTCCCGAGTACGCATCATAAAACCCCTCGCTTCCTCCTACGAGAGAAAAAACAGTATGCATGCATATAACTCATACTTTTACAAACATGAATTGATACTAATATTTCAAAAGATTTAATCGTCAGTTACTGGCTTAAGCTTTTAAAATGATAACTTACTGCAATTAAAATTGTCATTTCATGTGGGGCTCGTTCTGAAGCGACTGTTGTTAGGCAGAAACTGGTTGATGGCTGGAGAAAACTGTCTAGTTACTAAAACTGGACAGCGGAAAATGTCAAGTGCGCCTGTTGCCTAAGCAATGGGTCAAGAAATAGTTTTATTCAACATCAAACAAAACCAAATGTAGTAAAGGTTTGTGAAACCGGTGGATGAGGAAGAATTTCGGAAATTCCTAAAACGGGGTGGACGATCTCCAAGTGCGGTTAAGCGAGCTATTGCATACGTCACGAGGTTTGAGCAATATTTGAGAGAGCAACGAGGTCGCGAAGGACTAGACGAAGCACGTCCTGAAGATCTTGAAGCATTCGTGTCATGGGTTGAAAAGGAGCAAAACGAAGGAGCCAAGCTATACTTGTGGGCGATCCGATACTACTACGAGTATACTTCCAATAAGGAAATGAGCGATCGTGCAAGAGGATTAAGAAGCCAAAGAATAGAGCAAGCACCCTTTACGCTAAAGGAGTTTCGAGGAGTCAACCCAGAACATGTTAAAAAACTTGCGAATAATGGCATTAGAAACGTGAAGCAAATGTTAGAGGCAGGACGAACAAGCGACAGAAGAAAGGAGCTATCAGCGAAGACTGGAGTACCAATAGAAGCCATTCTGGAGCTTGTGAAATTATCAGATTTGGCTCGAATCCAAGGTGTAAAGAGCATTCGGGCACGGCTTTACTATGGTGCAGGTGTTGATACAATCGAGAAACTGGCTAAGTGGGACGCAAAAAAGCTCAGAGCCATGCTTATCATGTTCGTTGAGAAAACGGGATTTGAAGGAATCGCTCCATTGCCAAAAGAAGCCGAGTTTACTGTTGCAGAAGCCAAGAAATTGCCTAGAATCGTGGAGTATTAAAAGGATAAAAGAGAAATTTAAAGGCTTAATAGGGATTTAAATTCTCTAAACGTGTGGATGGAGTGCTTAATGGATAAGGGTGCAGTCAAAACGGAGGAAGATGTTAGGCT
>JAOUPJ010000101.1 GCA_029879945.1 Gammaproteobacteria bacterium | reverse complement strand
GGCCGAAATTTTTCTCAAGGGCTTGCGTAAAAACAGATTGAACGTGGAATCATACTGGTCCACGACAAAGCTTGGGTCATAATCGGGGATGTACCATTGAGTGATGGACGGCGCGAAATCGACTCCACCCCAGTTAAAATCGTACCCCAGTGCCCAGCGCCAATGGTTACGCTTTACCTCGCCATCAAAATCCAGATAACCATCTCCGTCAATATCCCGATCAGCAACAGCGAAATACTTGCCGGTTACATAAGCCAATTCAGCACGCACTATATCACCACCAATTTCCTGTACCCAGGTACTACCAAACATATGCATACGGGTATAGGTAGGCAAAATTGCAGGCTCTTCATTGAAGGCCAATTGTTGAATGCCTGAATTTGAAATTATTCTAAACGCGGTGGGGTAGTCGTCCCAAGTATAAAAATAGCTCAAAGACACCTCTGCATTAAACAAATCTGTGATAAAGCGAATACCATATTCGGACAGACGAGGATCAAATAATTTGATATCGGTGTGATCGAAGCCCCTGGGTTGCGTGGTTCGATCCAGAATTTGAAAAAGCTCCCATTCCGATCCGGCGGGCGCAGGTTTGTGAAATCTGAGTTCAGGTATCCAAAGCATCTCCAAATTACTATTGCCAATATAGTAATTCAGTTTGGCCGTCCAGAGTGGAATCCGGTAATCAAGCAGGTCAGGCAGAATGAGTTCGCGAAAATCCAAGGGATTGATTTCATCTACGATGCGTATCCCTTCTATCACCCCCCAAACAACATATTGTCTGCCCAACCTCACGTCTATTTGACCTAAATAAAGATCTAGGTAGAACTCTTTGACGTCTACAACTCGATTATCCTGTTCTTCACGGAGGTTCTCAACAAAGATCAACGGATCATTTTCTGAGCGTTCTTCCCGGGCAACAATCGTGTTGTAGTTAAAAAATTCGTAGACGTGATCATAGTATGCCCAGCCCGAAGTATAAAACCGCGCCCAGCTCGTCATATTCAAGTCAAAATTCAAAGACAGAATGTTTCTGATTTTTGTAAATGATCTGGGCTCGTCGAAACGATAAGCGGTTTCATTTTTCAGGTAGCCTGAAAAATGATATGCCTTCTTTTCCATGTCGTCGATCAGACTGCTTAGGTCATCCGGCAATTCAAATTCCGGCTCCCCTTCGGCGCCAAACACCTGCATGCCCATCAACAGAGCGACGAAAAAAAATACAGATCTACTTACGATCAATAGCTTCGAAGCAATTCTTTGCATGGCCGACAGAGTATCACTGTCTTATCACTTTTTGCACTAATTCCTAATACAGCCTCTTTACCTGCATCAATTCCCGTTCCACATCGATCACATTGGTAGGGCTGATTAATCTCAATCGTCTTCCACCCAAGTATGTTCTCGAATGGATCTTGTTTATCTGTGACAGAGACAGGCGTTTCTTTGGTGGTTACCGATAAGGCGTTGAGTGAATTTTCGTTGCCTTGTTGAAAGGTTTCTTCCAATACCTTGCGAATTAACAAAGACACCGGAATTCCCAATTCATCGGCCTTGGAGATCACTCGCTCCTTAAGTTCCTTAGGAACTCGAGCTCCGAGATACTCCTCTTTGCGCTTCATCGCCGCGCTGACCGCACGATCGCGCATCTTGCGCGCTTGCTTGGCGACATCAAGTCCCATTTGTCTGGCTGGTTTATGCATGACTAACTCCCCCAAGTTCGAGATAACTAAACCCTAGGGCTTGTCATCCTCGTTATGTTATACACTTCATGTAAAACAAATGTATAACACTTTTAAACGCTAGTCAAGAAATGATCAATAGGCAAGAAGCCCAAGTGATTCAAATACTTAAGAATCACTTAAGACGAGAAAAAACTATTTGTTAGACAAGAACTTAGCGTACGGTCTCGTTGATTTCAATATTGACGGGGGCAGTGCCACCCACTTGGATTGGTCCAACGATACCTTGAAGATCACCGGCCTTGGCAATTGCATCACCGGTTTTTGATATGCGTGCTCCCACTACCACCTGCGGCACGCTGGAGAGTTTCATCATTGGGTTCATGGCCAAACTATCGTCCAGCACGAACTCAAAAGGCAGATCCCTGACCTTTTTCTGAACAATTGCCAAAGGCATACGTGGCCCCTTGGCCGCCCGGGCAAAAACAAATACCGTGTCGTTAGGTGAGGCCTGCTGCGCCAATGCGGCTGACAGGTTAACTGTCCCCTGGATACTGATATTGCTGACTTGCTCAGTAGTAGAAGCCAATGCGGGCTTGCCCAACATGCCACGAACCTCGTTCACATTATTGACGATAATTTCGCGATCAGGAAAATCCGGCGGCATAACCTGCATCATGCGTTCATAGTACTTGAGAGACTGTTCAAAATTCTGGTCATTGTAATTGGCTGTCGCCGCCAACCACAGAGCGTGCATGTGGAAAGGGTCCAACATCAAGGCTTGTTGTATGGCCTGACGTGCCTTAGGGGGGATCGTGGAACCCGCCGACATGGACAAGGTATCGGCATAGGCTGTGAGAATATCAGGATCTTTATCGCCACCTAGGGGTAAGAGCTTCTCGAACGCCCCTATTGCGTCATCAAAGCGTCGCAGAAAAACGGAAGTTCTCGCCAGCATAAACCAACCCTCGGCATCACCTGGGTCCTGGGCGAGCTTTTCCTTGAGCTGAACCACCATTTTTTCAATATTCTGCTGCTGGTGTTGTTCGTTTTGAACAACAGGCGTAGCTGCCGCCGGGTCCAGTCCGGCCTCACCTGCCCCTAAAGACAGGTACATGGATATGCTCAATACTGGAATGCTGAGCCCGACTATAATGGCGGCCAGCTTGCCGCCCTTGTTAGCTGCGGCTTTTTCTTTACGCTCCAGCTCACCCACATCCTCGAGCAAATTACGTTCAATATCACGCTTTGCCTTATCATATTGAGACGAACCAATGACCTCATTTTTTAGATCATTTTCCAATTCAGCGAGTTGGTCTTTGTAGATCTTGATGGTCAGTTCTTTTTGACCCGTGGGATTTTCTTCAACAACGGACTTGCGCAACAAAGGGGGCAATAGAAAACCCAAGCCAGCGAGAACAAATAGTCCCGCAACTAACCAGAAAACTCCGCTCACTTGTGATTCTCTCCCGACTCCGAATTGATGAGTGTCTGAACTCGCCTGGACTCTTCCTCTGTTAGAGGGGCATCGCTAATGATTTTTTGTCGCTTTCGCAAATTGCCGATCAATACAAAGCCACCGATTGCCAGCAACAAGAATGGCCCGACCCACAGAAGCATATTGCTAGTAGACATCTTTGGCTTGTAAAGGACAAAGTCTCCATAACGGGCGACAAGATAGTCTACGATTTGCTGGTCTGATTGTCCCTTTTCCATTTGGGTACGGATTTGTCTCTTCAGATCATCGGCCAGGCCCGCTTTAGAATCATAAATAGTTTGGTTCTGGCACTTAAGGCAGCGTAATTCCATGGTGAGGTGCTTGAAACGATCTTCCATTTCAGGATTGAAAGGAGTATTGGGTACCGCAGTATCCGCTGACACTGAGCCTGTGCCCATCATGACGATAAGAAAAACTAAAAACCGAAACATTAGCCCTGCAACTCCTTAATCAGAGGACGCATCTTTTGCTCCCAGTCTTGAGGAGAAACAGGCCCCACGTGCTTATAGCGAATAACGCCGGCTTTATCAATAATGAAACTTTCAGGCACCCCGTAAACACCAAAGTCTATACCCACATCACCTTTGAAATCGGAGGCGCTGGCCGTATACGGATCACCCAACTGACGCAGCCAGTTGATGGCATCGTTGGGCTCGTCTTTATAATTCAATCCAATAATTGGCAATTCTTTCTTTCGGGCAATGTCCAAAAACAAGGGATGCTCACTGCGACAGGCATCACACCACGAAGCCCATACATTTAGCATCCAGACCTGTCCTTTCATGTCCTCTGGACTAAACGAGGCGTTGGCCGCTTTCAATTTGGGCAAGGTAAATTGGGGCACAGGCTTGTCAACCAAGACTGAAGGCAATTTTTGCGGGTCTTTACCCAGGCCAATGAAAAAAAACACCGCCATCGCGACAAATATGCCTAAAGGTGCAAGATAACGAATCATTTAAACTCCAACCTCGTTCGGTTTCGCCGTACCAGGCATATCAGAACCCGTATTTATCGGTTTACTTTCTGCTTCACTCGCCGCAAGCTTTTCCTTGCGCGACATGATGCGATAACGCTTGTCGGTAATCGCCAATAGCCCACCAACGCCCATCATGAAACATCCAAACCATAACCAATCTATAAAGGGTTTGTAGTAAACACGAACTGTCCAGGCACCTTTACCCACCGGGTCACCCAGCGAGATGTAAAGATCGCGTGTAAATCCAATGTCTATAGCGGCTTCGGTCATGACTTGTCTTTGCACATTGTAAAACCGTTTTTCCGGTGCCATCACCGCTACCTCGCGCCCGTCCTGTATCACAACAAAGCGCCCCATATCGGCCTCATAGTTAGGACCTTTCACCCCCTGGGTACCATCAAAACGAAAGACATACTCCCCCAGGCTGACCGTATCACCAATCTGCATGCGCACATCTTTCTCGATCTCGTAGTTAGAGACCATAGTGATCCCCATCACCACAATCGCTACACCGAAATGACCGAGCTGCATGCCGTAAAAACTTCTGGAGAACGTACCGCCACTGCTACCGGCTTTGGCCCGTTGTTGAAAACGGAGATAGACACTGGTGATGATCGTGGCAACGATCCATACAGACAATAGAACACCCAGAGCCGCATAGGGCTTCCATTCACCCATGATCACGGGCATAAGCACGGCAGTAACCACCGCCACGGCGAAGGCCCACTTCATGCGCTGCGCAACGGCAGGGATACTACCCTGTTTCCAGCGTATGATCGGTCCCACGCCGACCAGAAACAATAAGGGAGTAATCAATGGAATAAACACCATATTAAAGTAGGGTGGGCCCACCGAAATCTTCATGCTCTCATCAAAGGCTTCCAGCACCAAGGGATAGAGCGTTCCCAATAAGACAGCACCGCAAGCCACTACCAATAAGACATTGTTGGTAAGCAGGAAAGACTCGCGTGAAATCAGACTGAATTTACCACCCAGGCCCACCTTGGGGGCACGCCAGGCATAAAGCAGCAAGGAACCACCAATGACCACACAAAGGAAAATCAAAATAGCCGTTCCACGAGACGGGTCACTGGCAAATGAATGGACCGAGGTGAGTACTCCCGAACGTACCAGGAAGGTTCCGAGCAGACTCAGAGAAAAGGCGAAGATCGCCAGAAGCACGGTCCAATTTTTAAAACTGCCACGCTTTTCGGTCACCGCCAAAGAGTGCATTAACGCCGTGCCGACTAGCCAGGGCATAAACGATGCGTTTTCGACAGGGTCCCAGAACCACCAGCCGCCCCAACCGAGTTCATAGTAGGCCCACCAGGAACCCAAACCGATTCCGAAAGTGAGAAACATCCACGCTACTGTCGTCCAGGGACGAGACCAGCGCGCCCATGCGGCGTCCATGCGGCCACTCAATAGGGCGGCAATGGCAAAGGCGAAGGCCACGGAAAAACCCACGTAGCCCATATAGAGCATGGGGGGATGGATAGCCAGACCAGGATCTTGTAACAAAGGATTGAGGTCGCGACCGTCAGGCGCGGGCGGTATCACTCGCTCAAAAGGGTTGGACGTGATCAGTGTGAACAGGTAGAAACCCACTGCTATAAATCCTAGTACCGCCAGCACACGCGCCACCATATCGATGGGGAGTTTGCGGGAAAACACCGATACCGCCAGACCCCAGCCTGAAAGCATCAGGATCCACAACAACATGGAGCCTTCGTGACCACCCCATACCGCGCTTACCCGATAGAGCAGTGGTAATAGAGAATTGGAATGATTGATGGCATAAAGCACCGAATAGTCATGACCGACGAATGTGGCAATAAGGCAACCAAACGCGATGGCAGTAAAAACAAACTGCCCTTGAGCGGCGGGTCGGGCCATGGCCATCATGGCATGGTTTCCTTTATGGGCACCAATCAAGGGAACAACAAACTGCACCAGCGATATCGCCAGCGCCATGATGAGCGCGAAGTGTCCTAATTCTGGAATCATTGGGCCGTCCCTTTGGTGCCAACTGTCTGCACAGTGGCCATTGAACCTGCATTGGCTTCGGCCTTCTTCAGGGCATCCGCCACTTCGGGGGCCATATATTCTTCATCGTGTTTCGCCAGGACTTCATCGGCAACAAAATAGCCCTGTTCAAACTTGCCCTGAGCAATGACTCCCTGACCTTCGCGGAACAAGTCCGGTAAAATTCCTTTGTAACTGACGGGGATACTTTTTGCCTTATCCGTTACCACGAAATTGACTGTGATCCCATCTTCCTGGCGCTGGACACTTCCATCTTCCACCAACCCGCCGAGACGAAAACTCTTGGCCGTGGGGGCCTTTCCTTGCGCCACATCGGAAGGACTAAAAAAGAAAACCATGTTGCTGTTAAAGGCCTGTAGTAAAAGCGCGGCTACGATAGCCAGGCCAGCCAGTCCCCCACCTACAAACATCAATCGTTTATGTCTAGATTTCATAAAATTTACTCTCTGTTCATGCGCGCGATCCGTGCTATGCGCTGCAAGATAGTTCTCTTTCTACGGATAACCAGGGCGATTTCCATAGCAAAGAACAAGAAAACCACACCGTAAGACCCCCATACATAGAAGGCATAGCCCCCCATGGCGAAAAAATCCGAGGCGCTATTCCACATCAGCGACCTCCTGCCTTCGCCAAATCAACCACCCAGGCCGCATGACGCTCTCGTTCCAGAATAATGGACCTGACCCGAGTCAAGGCAATGGCGATGGTGTAAAACCACACTGCAAAGGCCAGGGTAAACATGGCGATCTTCATGGAGGGCTCCATGGAAATGCCACTAGTAGATACTGACATCCCCTGGTGCAGGGTGTTCCACCATTTTACAGAAAAATAGATAATTGGAATGTTCACGATACCCACCAGACCCAATAAGGCACTGGCTCTAGAAGCCCTTTGTGGGTCGTCGATGGCATTTTCCAGGGCCATGTAACCCATATATAGGAATAACAGGATCAGAAACGAGGTTAGACGAGCATCCCAGACCCAATAGGCACCCCAAGTGGGTTTGCCCCACAAGGCTCCGGTCCATAGCCCCAGAAAGGTGAGCATTGCCCCCGTGGGAGCCAGTGCAGACGCCATCATGGTGGACAGGCGTGTCTTCCAGATTAAACCGATGGCAGCATAGCCGCACATGACGATATAGACAAACATGGCCATCCAGGCCAGGGGCACGTGGATGAACATGATGCGGTAGCTATCTTTTTGCTGATAATCAGGGGGGGCAACAAAAAAGCCCACGTACAGACCAATCACGAACAATATCGCAGCAGCAATGGCAAACCAGGGCGCGAGTTTACCCGCCACCGGGTAAAACACCTTGGGAGAAGACAGTTGTAACCAAAACGCCTTGGTGAAAATCTGCATAATCTCTAATCCAGCGAAATCCTGAGCGCAGCGGCTGAGGCCCACGGGGCCAGTAAGGCGGCCAGAACGCTAATGGCCCCTAAAATCGACAAATGGGCATCTGCGCCCACGCCTGTACGTGCGGCATCCACGGCACCAGAACCGAAAATCAGAACCGGAATATACAGTGGTAGAACCAATAAGGCCAGTAGTACACCACCCCCTCGCACTCCCAGGGTCAGACCAGCCCCTACCGACCCGATCAAGCTCAGAGCCGGGGTGCCAATCAATAAAGTCAGTGCCATCAATAAGATAGAATCGACATCCAAGCCCAACTGCATACCTAAAACAGGCGACATGAGCACCAGGGGAAGACCGGTCAGTAGCCAATGGGCAAGAATTTTTGAAAACACCAGTAATGCCAAGGGCTGCGCGCCAAGTAGAAACTGTTCCAGGGTGCCGTCCAGATAATCTTCCGCATACAGACGATTCAAGGACAGCATGGACGCCAGCAAGGCCGCCACCCACAACACGCCAGGGGCTATCTGGGAAAGGGTCTCCTTTTCGGGGCCCACGCCCAAAGGGAACAGGCTCACCACAATAATAAAAAAGAACAGCGTCGTTAGCACCTCGGTCTTACGTCGCATGGCCAGGGCAATCTCACGCCACAGCATCCAGCGCATGGCTTCTATCATGTGGCCTCCCCCAATTGCAGATATTTGACTGTGGTCTTGGGTGGCGTGTAGGCCTGATGGGTGGTGAGTATCACCATTCCTCCCTGATGCAGATGGTCGTTGAGTACACCTTCCAACATCTTCACAGCATCCACGTCCAGCGCGGTGAAAGGCTCGTCCAAGATCCACAGTTTGGCTTTGGTCACCAGCATGCGGGCCAGGGCAACCCGCCTTTTTTGTCCTTGAGAAAGGACCTTGGCCGGCAGGTCTTCGCGCCCTCTTAGTCCAATTTTTTCCAGTGCATCCCAGGCCTGGTCTTCGCTAATGGGATGTCCGCCCAGTGCCGCATTGATTTTGAGATTTTCCAGACCGGTCAGCTCTGCTTTGACCCCTAGGTGATGTCCGATGTAGAGTAGATTTGCGAGGTAGTCTTCCTTGAGATCGGAAATGGATTCCCCTCCCCAGAAAATTTCACCTGCGTTGGGCATAACCAAGCCACAAAGCATGCGGATCAGTGAGGTTTTACCACTCCCGTTAAGACCTTTAACGTGAAGCAGCTCCCCCGCATCGAGTTCTAATTTTACGTTTGAAAATAGGATGCGGTCTCCGCGCATGCATTCGAGACCTGCTGCTTTAAGCATTTGTTCTCCGCCCTGATCGATATTTTTTTAATTTTCAGTGAGTTGCCCAGAGGATTCTAGGGGCAGTTTGTCACAAAGAATGGGGATTTTATCACCAAATCGACACAGGAAACCAGCCATGTGATGTTGATTTTCAATGGCTTAGTTGTGGTATCGCTCTCTAGGGCTTACCTTCGAGTCAGAAAGTGCGTAAGAGCTTCGTTAATGGCTTGAGTGTCGAACGGCTTGACGATAATGTCGGCAAAACCGATTTGGAGGCATTTATTTCTGGCTTGATCCGAAGCATCAGACATTATCGCCAAAACAGGGATCTCAGCTAATGAAGGGGTATCTTGCAAGAATCCTAGCAACTGGGCACACTCTTCCTCCCTGTTTGTCATTTCAATGAGAATTAAATCAGGGCTCTGTTTACTAAGTAGCTTTACCCCTTCTTCAATCGTGGAACTTGTTAATAGTTTAATCTGGCTTTCATGCAGGAAAAGCTCAGCTACCGCTTTTAGGCTTTCCAAACCATCTTCAATATATAACACCTGAAAAGCGCAGCCCTCAAGTGCTGCACCACCTGCATTTTCAGAGGCATCACTGGCTTGGTGCATCGCAAGCGGAAGTTCAAACCAGAAAGTACTACCCTTGTTTTCTATACTCGAAAATCCAATTTTCCCACCTAACAATTCGATTAAATTTTTACTAATCACTAAACCAATACCAGTTCCCTCGATTTCTGTGGACTCTACACCCAATCTGTTAAAAGAACTGAACACCATGTTTTGCTTGTTCTCCGCTATCCCTATTCCGGTATCTGTAATAGCTACGCGAATATTTGCCCCCAATTTATGAACCTCGATACGAATCGAGCCTTGCTTTTTATTGTATTTAATTGCATTAGAAAGAAAGTTTAGTAACACCTGCTTAACTCGGATACGATCGGACCTAAGGTAAATGGGTGGTGGCTCTTCTTCGCTACCCAAGGCCAAGACTTTGTCTCCCAGTTTAACTTCCAAGTCAATATGGTTAATATCTAGCTGAGTCTGTATTAAACTTACCGATTCCAATACCACTTCCCACAACTCTACATTGCCAATTTCCAAGGTCAAACGACCTGCCTCCACTTTGGCCAGATCCAATATGTCATTGATAAGTTCTAACAGGTGTCTACCAGCAAGAACAATCTCATTTACCCATTCTTTTTGATCCTGGGTAATCTCCTCCATCTCTAAAATTTGACTAAATCCGAGAATTGCGTTCAAAGGTGTGCGAAGCTCGTGGCTCATCTGAGACAGAAACTCTGATTTCGTGCGATTTGCGGCGTCCGCCATATCCCGGGCGGCTATCAATTCGTGTTCATAATTTTTATATGAGGAAACATCCTCATACGCTACCAAAACGCCAATCACGTCACCGTTTTGACCGCGCAAAGGAATACGATTTAAATCTATCCATTTACGAAACCCGGTTGCAGTGGATAGCAAGCCTTCCACATTCAGACTGGCAACACCTGTTATCATTGCTTCCAGATCTAGGGTATGAAAGGCCGCCGCTTCGCGAATCTTCCATGCTATTTCTGTCCACTTAAAACCCAAAATCTCATTTTTCTTACTAACGCCCATGTCTCGAAGAAATGCTGTGTTGCATCCTAAAATCACACCCCCTCGGTCAATCCAGTAAATTCCAGCCGGAATATTGTTAATGACTGTTTGCAAAAGCGTCTTACTTTCTCGCAATGCCTCCTCAGATTGCTTTATATTGGTAATATCAGTTCTGACCGAAACATATTTATAGGGAAGACCATTGGAGTCAAGAAAAGGGACGATGGTAGATTCTACCCAATACAATTCTCCAGACTTTTTACGGTTGCATATCTCACCATGCCACACTTTTCCACTGCTGATTGTTTCCCACATTGTTTTAAAAAATGATTTGGGGTGATAAGAAGAGTTGAGCAGCCTATGATTCTGTCCAATTAACTCTGGTAACGAATATCCACTAATCTCACTAAATTTTTCATTCGCTGAAGTAATTGTGCCACTTACGTCTGTGATACTAACAATACTATGCCTATCCAACGCGACCCGTCTATATTCACTTTCGTTCAGCGCTTCTTGCAAATTTAAATAGATATCCGATATCCATCGAGCCCGTTTTAGTCTCGCAAGTAAAGCAGACACAAGGTGATCTGGCTCCACTGGCTTAGTTAGAAAATCATCTCCCCCCAAATCCATTGCGACTAATTGCTTATCCAACCGTTCTTCAGATGACAGAAAAACAATGGGCATATTGGTATAATCATCATCTTGCCT
>JAOUPJ010000369.1 GCA_029879945.1 Gammaproteobacteria bacterium | reverse complement strand
ACATTTTCCTCTTCAGACTTTCCTATCGGCACACTGTCGTGAGGCAGATTGGGGATGCCCAGCATGAGCGTGCTCAAGGCAGACTGAATCTCTTTTAACTCATTCTCCTGCGCCTTTAGCTTATCTCCCAAACCGGATACCTCTTGCATAATGGCGCTAGCATCTTCCCCTTTGGACTTGGCAATACCAATCTGTTTGGACTTGCTATTGCGTTCTGCCTGCAGTTTTTGGGTGTTTTCCTGCACTGATTTGCGTCTGCTTTCCAGCTCTTCGAATTGGCTCATATCCAGCTTAAATCCACGATGGGCCAAGCGATCTTTAACACTTTGAAGATCTGTTCTTAATAATTTTGCGTCTAACATTCCTTCCTCACACAAACTGTTTTGCGACGGTAATTCCTAACCAGGTACCCGCCAAGCAGAGAACGACACTTAATCCGATGTTACTCAGGGCTTTGATATGCGCACCACTCTGCAAGAGTGTTACCGTTTCCATGGAGAATGTGGAAAAGGTGGTGAACGCACCTAAAATACCGATGGTGAGAAACGCCCTTAGCTCGGTACTGGCCTGCCACTTTTCCAATAGCAGTATAGCAAGGACGCCAATTAGTAGGGAGCCCAACACATTTGCAACCAAGGTTCCGAAAGGAAAACCTTTACCCGCGATTTGTTGTACGCCCTGAATGACTCCATAGCGTAGTACAGCACCTATAGCACCGCCCGCTGCAATTGCCAGGACATGATTCATCCCCGCTCACCTTTTTCTGGTTTAAGGTTTTTCAAGAATCTCATTTTCTCGTCAATTTGCTTTTCCAGACCCCGTGACACCGGTCGATAATATGTTCGTTCCGACATCTCGTCCGGAAAATACTTTTCACCGGGCACATAGGCATTGGGATAGTCATGCGCATAGCGGTAGGCCTTACCATAACCCAATTCCTTCATGAGCCGAGTGGGCGCGTTACGCAGATGGACGGGGACCGCGTAATCTTTCCCACCCTTCACATCACTCATGGCCTGATTAAAGGCCTCGTAGACGGCATTGCTCTTGGCCGCAACCGCCAGATAACTCACGGCCTGCGCCAGGGCCAACTCCCCTTCCGGGCTGCCCAATCGCTCCACCACATCCCATGCATTCAAGGACAACTGTAGGGCCCTGGGATCGGCATTGCCGATATCTTCGCTGGCCATGCGCACTACCCGTCTTGCAATATAGAGCGGATCACATCCTGCGTCCAACATACGGCACAACCAGTAAAGTGAAGCATCCGGGTCCGAGCCTCGCACACTTTTGTGCAACGCGGAAATCTGTTCATGAAACACATCGCCGTGACGATCAAAACGCTTTACGCCGCCCTTGACCACTTGCAGGATCAAGTCCCTTGAAATGAGTTCATCGGATCCACGGCTAAGATCAAAAACAATTTCCAACAAATTGAGTGCACTGCGTGCATCTCCTTCCACGTATTGCACAAGCAGGTCTCTTAACTCTGCCGGAAATCGTTGTGCAAATCCAGGAGACTCTTTCTCCAGCACAGCTATCGCTCGATTCAAAAGTTTTTGAATGTCTTGTTCGTCTAATGCCTGCAGCACGTAGACACGTACGCGAGACAACAAGGCATTGTTCAGCTCGAAGGAAGGATTTTCAGTGGTCGCTCCAATAAAAATGATTGTTCCATCTTCGATATGCGGCAGAAAGGCATCTTGTTGCGATTTATTAAAGCGATGCACCTCGTCCACAAACAATATGGTGTCTTGCTGAAACTGCTGTTGCCGCATCTTGGCTTGCTCTATCGCAGCACGTATTTCTTTAACACCGGAAAGCACCGCAGAAAGGCTCACCAGATTTGCCTTGCTGGAATGAGCAACGAGTCTGGCCAGGGTGGTTTTTCCTGTACCCGGCGGCCCCCAAAAAATCATGGAGTGTAACTCGCCGCTTTCTATGGCCTTGCGTAACGGCATATTCTCGGCCAGCAAATGCCTCTGTCCAAAAAAACTGGACATGTCTTGAGGTCGCATCCTATCGGCCAAGGGCCGATATACACCGCTGGCCTTACTGGTATAGGCACTACTTTCTTGGAGCAGAGTCATCGATTACGTCTACGCCGTCTGGCACTTTGAAACTGAAAAGATTCCCAGTCAATTTGGGATTTCGCTGAATCTTGCTAAACGAGATGCGGGTGATCTGTTCTAGGTTATCTACCAGCACCATGGTGTTGATCTGATTATTTTTAAATCCGATTCGTATTTCGTTAAAACTGGCATCCTGTTTACGGGGCAAAAGCTTCACCCAATCCAGTCCCTCTTCGGAGGGATGATTCTTGATAATGAAACTGTTCTTGAGTGAGCCTTCTGAACTGAGCAACATGGCCGGGGTGTCACCGATGGTTGCGTCCAACGCCTTAATCGTGACCTGCTCCAGATCCACATCGTATAACCAAACCTTTTTACCGTCGGATATGATCAGTTGCTTGTAGGGCTTCTGATAGTCCCAACGAAACTTTCCCGGCCTTTCGATGTACAGCGTTCCAGAGAGTGTTTGCTCACCCGTAAGCTTGCCATTTTCGCTCTTCTGTACAAATTCGGCTTGCAGGGTGACAAGCTTATCGAAGAAATCATCAAGCTCATTGGCCCACGACAGTGCAGGTTGTAAGAAAAGGGCTAGTACGAAAATCAGTTGGGCTGAAAATTTGAGCATTAAGGATTTGCACCTGTGTAGCAAGACGGGATAATTGTTGAACATCCGATTCATGTCGAATAAAACCCAAATTATACCTATAAATCTACGCATGGCTCTAGCGTCTTACCCCAAACATTGCCGATTGGGGGCAAGATAATAACAATAAAACTATCTAATTGATTATATTAATAGAAAATTACTCTTTCCTCGGCTGGAGTCTATTTATTGGAAATACTTTTCCATCAAGAATGTCGCGGATTTCCCGATATGATTAAGGGTGCCGGTTCATACCAAACAAAAATGCCCACGGGTCACAAGAGTATAAAATGGAAGATATAGTAATCCACTACAAATTTGCGTTGGAAGACGAGCAAGTCGTTGAATACAATATCATTCTCGATGGTGAGA
>JAOUPJ010000368.1 GCA_029879945.1 Gammaproteobacteria bacterium | reverse complement strand
AGTATTTTAATACTCTATCCAGTTTGAAACTCGATATAGAATCATGCTCGATTTTTTAGAATTCACAATTTGGGCAGATAACGCCTGAATGAGGCGCCGGCGACCAAAAGCGCGGATGACTTTTGTGCGATAATCGCGTAGCGATTTAATGCACAAAAGAAAGCCCGCGGTTGCAGGTCGCCTCTATTCAATTGTTATGTTTCTTTTTAAACTGAATGAACTCGAACTCCATTCTGGCAATTTGATCGTCAGAAATCGAAACTACTTTTCCTGATTCGGAAATAATTGAAAAGACGTTTCCACTTAGATTTCCTAAGTATCGTAATTCTTTATCTTTATAATACTTGAGCTGATCATTCGCGAATACTTCTACAAGCTGATATTCTACTCCAGTTTTTATATTCATACTTATAACCTTACCATGAGTAAAGGAAAAAACAGGAATTCCTAATAAGGCAAACGAAATATAGAGCCGTAAATGTTGACTTTCGATATAACGCTTCAATATTTCGTTATGTGACACTATTAGCACGCAAACCATCAACACAAAAAACGCCAAAAAGTATAAGAAAAAGCTACCACCTTCAAGATATGACAAATACGACATGCCTAGAGTAACCGAGAGAGAAATGACTATTATTGCGTAGTTAACTTTCTTTGGAGTAACATTTTCGACAATAACCCTTTTTGAACCTACCCCGATTTGACGGACACTCAAACCATGGGAAAATATCCCAAAGGAGAGTGTCAGATGAGCAAGAGAGCGCGTAGAAGCTATACCACCGAATACAAGATAGAGGCGGTAAGACAGGTGACCGAGACGAGTAAAACGGTGGCCCAGGTGGCTCGGGAGCTGGGTATCCATGAAAACCTGTTGCGCAAATGGGTAAAAGACAAAGAAGTGATCGAGGCCTTACCGCCGACTCAGGAAAGTAAGGATGACGAGATAAGGCGGTTAAGAGCGGAGCTGGAGAGCGTCAGGGAGGATAACGAAATACTAAAAAAGGCAGCGGCGTATTTTGCCAAACACAGCCGGTAAGATACGCCATGATTTCGGAATTAAAGGAAGCGCACACGATTAGTCGGTTATGTCAGAACTTTGGAGTCTCAACAAGCGGGTACTATGATTGGCTGAGTCGGCCCAAGAGCGAGCGTCAGCAACGAGATGACGAACTAAAAGTGCAAATAAAGCAGTCTTTCCAGGACAGTCACGGAATATATGGTGTCCCACGCATCCACGAGGACCTCAAGGAGCAAGGGGAAAAGGTGGCCAAGAAGCGCGTAGCGCGGTTGATGAAGGAAGAAGAACTGGTAGCACGGTCTATCAAGGCCTTTAAGAAGACAACCGTGAGCGATCCGAGTCGTCCGGTAGCTGACAATCTGTTGCAACAAGACTTCCAGGCAACAGAGGCAAATCAGCGCTGGGTAACGGATATTACCTACATCCGTACAGATGAAGGCTGGCTTTACCTAGCGGCGATTATGGACCTGTACTCCCGAGCGATTGTTGGCTGGGCCATGGAGAAGCAAATGACCGTTGAGCTGGTATGTAAAGCATTGATGATGGGACTGAGTCGACGTATGGCGACCTCAGGCTTGATACTACATTCAGATCGAGGTGTACAGTATACGGCTGGTGATTATCGGCAACAGTTAGATGATCATGGAATCGTGTGTAGCATGAGTGGAACAGGAAATTGCTATGACAATGCGGCGATGGAGAGTTTTTTTCATTCGCTAAAGACAGAATGGATCTATCACGAAAAGTACAAGACGCGGGACCAAGCAAGGGCCAGTGTATTCGAATACATTGAAATATTTTACAATCGTAAGCGCCGTCACTCAGCAATTGGCCAGATCGCGCCAATGCAATTTGAACAACGAGAGGCGGCTTAACTATGTGTCCGGAGAATCGGGGCAAGATCAGTTGGAGGCGGGATTGCTCTTCATGATTACTTTTTTAATAATTGGAACGACCGTAGTACACAGCTTGGTATAGGAATAAAAGGAACCCTTGGACTTAACTACAATCTATTTGGGTACTGGAATGTTGGATCGAGTATTAATTATCTTGGCTCTGCGACCAAGGACACAAGTATTAATTCAATAATTCTCGAGTTTCAACTTCTCTATGGGTAACATTGGCTTTTTTAGTTAATTTCAAAATACATAGAGCGTGAAAAACCTAACAATTGAATAGAGGCGACCTGCGACCGCGGTCTTCTTTTTGTGCATAAATCGCTACGCGATTATCGCACAAAAAATCGCCGCGCTTTTGGTCGCCGGCGCCTCATTCAGGCGTTGTGCTGCCAAGGCCCTATCGAGAACTAAACGAGGAACATTGTTTTGGTGTTCAGCGGGGCATACTGGGTCGGAGTCTTATTCATGGTTACTTTTTCATACTCACAGTAAACGCGGGGCCTACAGGACTATTCGCAAATGT
Organism: Gammaproteobacteria bacterium; assembly: GCA_029879945.1. Lineage (GTDB taxonomy): Bacteria > Pseudomonadota > Gammaproteobacteria > S012-40 > S012-40 > JAOUPJ01. Next base: position 647 of record JAOUPJ010000368.1, on the reverse strand, counting down.
ATCAGTGGAAGCAGATATCGCAAAAATACCGTAGAACTGAGTAGCCCTGAGATTGCTTGTTGCATTTTTTTAGCGAGAACGAGCAATTATCTGTTTATTTGTTCGAGGGGCGAGGTTGAAGCCAGGCCCTGAGAACCTGTCCACTAAATAGAGTGATATTTAGGGAAAGTGAAATATTCTTGTATCGAGTGTGTGGCTAGTTTTGATAGGTGTAGTAAATTAGAGAAGAACACTTTTCCTAGAGGAATTTGTCTGGATCGATGTGTGATTGAGTTTAATAGGTTTCGATCCTGAACAAACGGCTCTATAATTCTCGTTCAGAGTTTACCGGTTAATATCGTTAATGGGCCATTTGGAACCTTTAATCGGCCAGAGGCAGATATTAACAGAGATTTGCGAAAACGGGTTGTGAGTACTAAATGAGGGTTCAACAGCAGCCCAACTAAACGCTAAAGCTGACCTGCGACCGCGGGCCTTGCTTTGTGCGAAGGCTTCGCCATTTTCGCACACGCTTCGTCATCGCTTTTGGTCGCAGGCAGCTTAGCTCGGCGTTGTGCTGCCAAGGCCCTATCGAGAACTAAACGAAAATATTTGTTTTGGAGTCCAGCGGGGCATCATGGGTCGGAGTCTTATTCGTGGTTATTTTT
>JAOUPJ010000100.1 GCA_029879945.1 Gammaproteobacteria bacterium | reverse complement strand
AAATCCAAGTGCGATAACGATTAAAGGGAGAAAATAGGCCGAGGCCATAAGAAGCACAATCATAAAGATGAAGGCCCCGGCACCGCTGACCTTCCCTTTTCCTTCAAATCCACATTTATTACAGTGAATCAGCGTGTTATCAACTTCTTGTGTCATCTTGCCCTCATCAGTAAGAGTTGGATATGCTCATGGCTCAGCGCAATATACCATAGTTCGAAATTGCAGGCATCCTGGTCCCCTGCTTGCTCGTATCAGATTAGGGAAAGAGTTCTAAGGAGAAAACATGAAAGACGCCTCGCCAACCGTCACCTATTTAAAAGATTATAAGAAGCCCGCCTATTTGATTGAGAGCACTTATCTGCAGTTTGACTTGCACAACGATTTTACCCGTGTGCTGACAACAAGCCGTTTTCGAAGAAATCCCGATGGCGAGGGGAAGGGGCTTCTGGAGCTGGATGGAACTGAGCTGAAGTTAATCAATCTGCGCCTCAATGGCGAGGTAGTCGACAAAGAAGAAATTGTTTTTAGAGAAGAGGGGATATGTATTGCGGTAGAAGGTGATGAGTTTGAACTGGAAATAGAAACCGAGATCTACCCCCAGAAAAACACTGCCCTCGAGGGTTTGTATGTTTCGAACGGTATGTATTGCACTCAGTGCGAAGCAGAAGGTTTCAGGCGTATTACCTATTTCCTTGATCGACCCGATGTGATGACTCGCTATACGACGAAAATTGTTGCAGACAAGAAGACGTGTCCTGTGATGCTTTCCAATGGAAATCCGACCGCTCAAGGCGAATTAGAAAATGGACGTCATTGGGTGGAGTGGCAAGACCCATTTCCCAAGCCCAGTTATTTATTCGCTTTGGTAGCGGGGGATTTGGTTCATCGAGATGACAAGTTTGTCACTGCATCGGGTCGGGAAGTAACGCTCAAGCTCTTCGTTGAGGCGCACGATTTAGACAAGTGTGAGCATGCCCTGGAGTCGTTAAAACGCTCTATGCGTTGGGATGAGGATGTGTACGGGCGTGAGTACGATCTGGACATCTTTATGATTGTGGCAGTCAGTCATTTCAATATGGGAGCAATGGAAAACAAGGGGCTCAATATTTTTAATGCGGCCTGCGTCTTGGCCAAGCCCCAGACCGCGACGGACGATGACTATGAAAATATAGAGGGGATTATTGGTCACGAATATTTTCACAATTGGAGTGGGAACCGCGTTACCTGTAGAGACTGGTTTCAGCTGAGTTTAAAGGAAGGGTTTACCGTTTATCGCGATCAGGAATTTTCTTCGGATATGGGCTCACGCGCAGTTAAGCGCATTACCGAAGTGAATGTATTACGCACGGCGCAATTCGCTGAAGACTCCGGCCCCATGGCCCACCCCGTGCGACCCGAATCCTATATGGATATTTCCAACTTCTACACTGTAACTATCTACAATAAAGGTGCAGAAGTGATCCGCATGATACACACCCTTTTAGGCGACAAGGCCTTTCGTAAGGGCAGTGATCTCTATTTTGAGCGACACGACGGACAGGCGGTAACAACCGAAGATTTTGTGAAGGCCATGGAAGACGCCAGCGGTGTTGATCTGGCCCGGTTTCGTTTGTGGTACAGCCAGGCCGGCACGCCCAGGCTCAATGTAAGCGAAAGCTATGACGCCAATCTAAAGACGTATACGCTGACCTTTGAGCAGACCTGTCCTGCAACTCCTAAACAGGAGACAAAAGACCCTTTTCATATTCCTGTTTGGATCGGTTTGCTCGATTCGGAGGGACTCGATATGCCGCTTAACTTGTCCAGCGGAAAAGCGCTTAATAGTGAAAAAGCCGTACTTCACGTAACTGAGAGAGAGCAGTCTTTTACATTTGTTGACCTAGATGAAAAACCCACGCCATCCCTGCTTAGGGATTTCTCAGCGCCGGTAATAGTGGAGTTTGACTATAGCGATGAAGATTTGATGTTCCTCATGGCTCATGATAGGGACTCCTTTAATCGGTGGGATGCTGGTCAGCGATTATCGGCGCGAATCATAAAGCAACTGCTTCAGGCGGAACAGAATGGAAAGTCATTATCTCTGGACCCCATGTTTGTGAATGCATTTAAAAAACTGCTTTTGGATGTTAATGCCGATGCCGCTTTAATCAGTTTAGCCTGTGCGCTTCCAAATGAAACCTATCTGGCAGAACAAATTGAAGAAGTCGATCCGGTAGCTTTGCACAAGGTTCGAAAATTTGTTCAAAAAACACTGGCTGTGTCTTTGGAAAAAGAATTTGTTGACACCTATCATCGTTGCACAGTGGATCATACCTATCGTTATCATACGGAAGATATGGCCAGGCGTAGTCTGAGAAATAGGTGTCTTGCTTATCTGACTACCACAGAAAAGGAAGCACATTTAAAACTTGCCATGGAGCAATATAAGCAGGCAGACAATATGACAGACTCCATCGCGGCTGTTGGAGCGCTTGTTGATCATGATTGCCCGCAGCGAGATCAGGTGTTAGATCAATTTTACCAGCGCTGGCAGGATGAACAATTAGCGCTTGATAAGTGGTTTTCAATCCAATCTCGTTCCGATCGCAGTGATCTCCTGGACCATATAGAGCATCTGTTGGCCCATCCTGCTTTCGATGTGACTAACCCGAATAAACTCAGAGCGGTGTATGGTGGCCTAGCGATGGGCAATCCGGCACATTTTCATGAGGCGTCGGGGCGGGGTTATCGAATTCTTTCTGATGCAATCATAAAACTGAACAAACTCAATCCACAGATGGCCGCACGGATGTGTACGGCTTTGTCTCGTTGGCGAAAATATAATAAACCAAGACAGGACTTGATGAAGGGTGAGTTAAATCGGATTTTGAAATCGGGTGATCTGGCGAAGGATGTATTTGAAGTGGTGTCTAAGAGTCTGGAGGTATAACTGAAACAGGGATATTGAAATTACTTTGGGCTTAGAAGAAATTCGAGTTATTGGTCTTTGAGGCGATTTTGTTCTGACTGAAGCTCTAATATTTGCATGCAGGTAATTATTTGTTCGTTGAATTGTTCTAGTTCGGTGGTGAGTTCTTCAAATTCCATTTTCTTATCCAAATCAATCTTTAATCCATGTATCAATGTCCTTAGCTTATGCATAACGTCGCTTTGTTCGACCATAATGTCTTGGGCTTTTACCACATCATCTCCGATCGGAGCATTGGCAAGATCAAATTGGTTGGCTCCATGTTTTAGTTCATCCAACTCTTCCATTTGGCGCATATAGGCGGCCTCCAACTGCATGAGTTCTTGATTAAGGCGCTCCTTGCTTTTCTCAACGGTGTTGATATGCTGTTCGAGTGTTTCCTCTGTGCTTTCGTGCTCTCTAATTATAGAGTGCATTTTATCCGCCTTATCGGCTTCGATTTGTAAATCGAATAGCTGGTTTTTCATCTTTTTGTAGGATTTTTTCATATTGCCGTAAGTGCCTTCGATACCTTCGTATAGACCACGATAGCTATCGAGTTGATGGACCTGTTTTTCCAAATATTTTATTCTTGCTTTTTGCTCGCGAATTTTTTCTTCAAGCGCATGGTTGATTCCTTCTCCGTCGCCGCCACCCAAGGTGCGCTTTACGACATTTACATCGGGCTTGGAGGAGACGATACCGGCCAGATCCCACTGATCCAGTAGCCGAGAGATTCGATTAGACATCTCTTGCCAGTATTGCTCATCTTCCATTTTGTCAGAGAGAAAGTCTCGTTCCAAGACTAGCCAATTCATTCTTGCGACCATGTTTCTTCTTTGGACAACCGCTGAGCGGTCGCCTTCATTCACGTCTTTTTCTAAACTCGTAGCATGTCTGCGGGTGTTTTCCAGTGCCTTTTTAATGTAGCGTCGGACAAGAACAGACGGGTGAACATTAGCCAGAAAATAGGGTTTGTATTCTCGGTTTTTTCTGAATACGAAGGCCGCAACCAGGGCAACAATAATGATGACTTCGATGAGTCCGTAAAACAGATAGATATCTAGTTCTATAGTCATATCAAGTTTTTCCAGCTAGTCATCATCCTTGCGTAAATCATCTATAGGGGTAGTATCGATCTCCCCTTCCTCCTCCAATGCGACTGATTCATCATTCCCTTCTATGTCTACATCGGTAAGATTGACACTTGCGTTGGAATCAGTATCAATGAGATTTCCACTCGAGTTTCTTCCATCCAGGTTAATCCAATTGGCTTTGCGTTTTTGGCGTAAGTAGTACCATATCCCACCTCCAATCACGGTAACCACGTTGAAAATTAGAAAAATGAGTAGACCAAAGCCACTGCTAGAATCTTCCTCCTGAATTGCCGGAGCGGGGGGCTTAGGAATAATTTTATCCTTAATTTCTTCAGCAATTTTTTCAACTTGATTGATTGCATTGTTTGCCACGGATTTGGCAGTATCAAGGGACTTCGATTCTGTTGCGTCTTTGGAAAGCGGGTCGGTGGGGTGCTTGATCGAATTTGAATTCAAGCTGTCCGCTGATTGGCTTTGTTCTTCTTTTACCGCAGGGTTTTGAGTCGCGGCATCAGCGTCTACGACTTTAAAGGGTTCATTGGAATCCCCATGTACCACGTTTACAAAAGTAGATCGTTGTCTATCAAATTCTTCTCCAATACCGATGGCCTGCAGTTTGTAAGTTCCGGATTCAGTAGGAAGAATGCTTGTTCGACTTCGCCCTTTCCCAATTGAGTTCAACCGATACGTTCCCACTGTGCCACTAGGGGAAATAACCTTTAGCTTGATGTTCATTGCGGAGAGTACGCGCTTGGTTTGAATACGTTTTTCCTTTTGCTCAAACCATGCGGTTACATTAAACGATTCTCCCAGTTTAACTTCATTGGGCGCATCAATGACCAATTTAAGGTCTGTAATGATGTAGGCTCGATTTCCTCCTTCGCTAAATTTGACCAGCCAATATCCGGTACTTGGATGCTTTATTGTTATTAAATCGTATTGCTTGGCGTGGTACCAGCGTATTCTGCTGGGATGATTTTGTGGTGTATAGGTATCACCGTGTGGTGTTTCTAGGGCAACTATTGTGTTGGGTTTGTATTTTGAAGCGATGATAGTGATTTCACTAACCGCACTATCGACTACAAAGCTGTCTCCCTTCATGGGCAGCATACTGGGTTTTGCGCTACGCTCAAATATGGATTCGAAGATTTCGTGAATTCCTGATTGTCCCTTCAGTAGATTGAATGAACCTTTTGTGTCATTGGATATGAGTCTCAAGAGCGGAATATTGGAGGTATCAGTAAAACTGATGGTGTGAACTTTTATTCGTGCCCTGGCGAATTTGGGGCCCAGGTTAGAAAGTAGGCGATCCGTCAAATTAAGATCGACCGATGCCTTTCCTGAATCCATTTTTCCGTCCGTCATCAGAATTATGTGTTGTTGGCGCCCGGGGCGTTGGGTCTGGCGCATGAGTTGATAGCCTTCGTTTAATGCCTTGTAAAAATCGGTACGAGCACCACGCGATGTGACACGATCTATACTGTTCAAAAGCCGTGTACGATGTCGCTCTGTGCTCAGGGATAGCATTTCCGAAAGGACCTCAGTATTACCACTAAAGCGAAATACAGAGACACGATCGTTTTCCGATAAGAGGCCGACAAAGAGCTTTGCCGCTTCAACCCGCAGTGCGCGTGCGTCATTGCTACGCATGCTGCCCGAGTTATCCAGGATTAATAACACATCAATGCCTGTATCTGCCGCTTGTGCCAAGGGCAGACTGAGCAAACTTACCGCAGCGGCAAGCGCTAGACTACGCAACTTTTGGAAAATCTCTAGGTTCATTAATAAAAAGTCATATAATACAAAAGGTTAATGATCTCCGCCTTTCTCAGGGCCGTATAGTATGTATCGGCTCCACTACACATTTGGTGAAAAGCAAAAACGGTGCCTCCGCGCAAGTCTCAGTTTTTAATCAGAAAAGCGGATTGCTCTTTGAGCTGGAATTGATTTGGGCTCCCAGATAGGAATAGCCCATTCCCAGAATTCCGATGGGGTTGTTAGCTTGTTTATAGAATCGGTGGACTGGCCCAGTAGTTTCCATGCAGATACAAGTTGCGGTAGAGGGTGGTCGGTGGGTAGGGCGTGTGCCCCGGTTTGCTTGCTGAGCTTTTCCTGATTTTGATTGACTAGTATGGGTATGTGCAGATAGTTGGGTGGTTGATAGGCAAGTAGCTTTTGCAGGTAGAGCTGGGCAAAGGTGTTTTCAAGCAGGTCACAGCCACGCACTACATTGTTTACGCCCTGAAATTCGTCGTCGATCACAACCGCCAGTTGGTAGGAAAAAAGACCATCGGCGCGTTTTATAACAAAGTCACCAATCTCGTTTGCAAGATTCGTCGTTTGTCTCCCTTGCAGTTTGTCTTCATAGCTTACTGTTTTAGCTTCTGTGCGTAGACGAAAAGCATGTTGCATCGAAAGATCGATGACCTTGTCTTTGCACGTGTTTGGATAGATGGGACCGAGTGGACCTGTGCGGGGCAGGGACTGGCTAATGTTTTTTCGGCTGCATACACACGGATAGACGAGATCCGCTTTTATTAGTTGGTCTAAAATATCTTGGTAAATCGCTAAACGTGTACTTTGATATAGAACCTCACCATCCCATTCAAAGCCGAAGCTTTCCAGGCAATGGAGTATGGATTCGCTTGCCCCAGAAACTTCCCGGGGTGGATCAATGTCTTCAATTCTTAGCAGCCACAGGCCACGGTTCTTTCTTGCATCCAGGTAGCTGGCCATGGCTGCAAGTAAAGAGCCGGTATGAAGTGGGCCCGTGGGAGAAGGGGCAAAACGTCCTATGTATCTACTCACAGGGTGTGAGTTTAGGATTTTGCCGGCACAACTTCAATTAGAATTGATGCCTGTACTTGATGGGCGTAGAAAGGGCCGTGCGAGTCGTGTCTAGGCCAGACGTAGGAATTGAGTGCGCACCGAGCATAAACACTTCGTTTCCTACCACCAGGGCTGCTTTCGCGCCGGTTAGGCTGGTTGGATCGGGTTCTTGCCAATCGGAAGAACCGAAATGGTAGCTATTTACATTGTCGGGATAGAATACTTCTGTTGTAACTGTTTCTTTTAGTGTGTTGGTCCCGTCATTGGGTTTGGTAGAGCCCCCTGAAATGAGTACAATATTTTTATATGTTACAGGTGATGCTCCTTGAGGTAGTGATAGAGACGTCATATTGAATTCTGCACGAGGCATAGACATTTTGATGTGTTCAACGCCCTTTAACAAGGGAGTAAAGACAGAATCGAGTGGGTCGGCTTTATCATAAGTGAATATTTCAGCCTTATCTGTCATCTCTAATTCATCATAATCCAAATATCCCCCCGCAATCAGTACGCGGTCTTTACTAGTATCCCCGTTGCTGGGAAGCAGGGTTGCTGCGTGTTTTAGGCGCGGACGCACCATTTGTTGCACAAGAATGGACGCCGGGTAATTGGTGGAGCCTGTTGTGATGGGTTTGGTGTCTAGAATTTCGCCATCAGACCAAACAACTGGGTTGTTGGAGGCGTTATTCGTTCCCCCTAATACCAATAATTTTCCATCAGAAAGTGGTACCACGGTGTGGTTGACTCGAGGTTTCAAAAGTGTTGGACCAGGTCGGGTTGTAGTACTGCCCGTGTTTTCAACGCGTATGATTACGGTTGTGGTCAAGGCCAGTCCTTCGTCTCTATCGACGGTTCCTGGATTATCGACCAACTCTCTGACTCCTCCGATTACGATAAATTCCCTATCGGAAACTTTTGTGGCGGTGTGCTTCATTCTGTTTTCAGACAGATTCTCTTTGTGCAACCATTGTGTCGCAGCAGGACTTGAGGTAGTTTCATATGTCTCTATCGCTCGGACATAGCGGGGGCTCGATGACACTGCATCCCAGTAGTAGCCACCAACGGCAACCAGAAAACTCTTCGTTATACCATCAACGCTAAAACTTACACCGGTAGCAGTTGAATAGAGATCATGACGGAACATCATCACTACATTCGGATTAAGAGTGCCCTGATTGTGAGTATGATTTTCCAGTGTGGCTACGTCCGAGTTATAGACAAGATTTTCGAGAGTCCCTGAGGTTACCGGGAAGTCCGATTTTGTAAAGCTGGGTGTGCCCCCGATATAAAAAAGATTGTACTTGTTATCTGTTCCATACGGTATATAGACTAGATTTCCTCCCGTTTTGGGAGTGGCTTCTGGTGAAGTTTTCAGTGCTGTCATGCGGCTTCTAATATACAGGGAATTTTTTTGTTCTATGTTGGTAATGTTACTGTCGCTATCCGAAATGCCTGGCGGTACAACAAGAGAATAGGTAGTGCCACTGATCAGTTCTTCTGTATTGGTGTACTGCCAAACTGTTTTGGAGGGTGGATCGGTTCCCAGTTCCTCTGCTTTAGCCGCAGTGACGTCCTTTACATTACCTTTGACTATCTTTCCATCCAGTTCCAGGTATAAAAAGTCCTCTTTGGGTGCCGACGAAACCAGGTCAGTAAAAAACACATTGACGACAAACCCACCCACTTCGTGTGATAGCTTGTTCTTATCATCTGTTGTTTTTTCAGGTACAAACTGTGTTACGACAGGTCCTGTTCCATCTTTAACAGTTAAAGCGATATCGCTAAAGAGAATATTATTTTCTTCATCTGTTTCGATTACCAATGTCCCTTCATTTTCATCATCCACCACCAACATCAACACGTAGGTGTTTGTAATGGCTTTCACACCATTGCTTGTTAGCACTTTAATGGTTTCAGTTGCGGGCACATCATCCGGAATAACGATGGGTAAACTTTTATCTATGTAGTATTCCCCGCCCGCCAGATCCAGGGTGTTTTTCCAAGCTTCATACTTTGGCTGGTTTGTATTGTCACCAGTCTCTGATAACACAAGCACTTTTTTTCGCTGAAGAAGGCTCTCGTAGGGGTCTTTTAAGGTGAGCAGATTTGCTGGCGGTAATTCGTAATATTCTTTCCCTTCCCTTTTTATCAATGTCTTGGGAGGTAGATTTCTAGCAGTAATTGGTGCGCCACCATTTCGGATCTGGTCATTGATTAGCTCAAGGGAAGCTGTGCTAACTATGTGCAAGGTCGTGGTTACTTCTTTCGCGTCTAGCCTCGAGTTATTTCGGTAGCCGATGCTGACCTTTTTTATTCCGCCGGATGGATTTGTTCCTGTGTCTATCTCGTTATTGACTAGGGTGCTTGCCATTTCCAGCGTCAGCGCTTCCAGGTCGGGAGTTACCAGACTGCCCCCCTTCTTTTCCGGAACTTCATTGATCTGCGTGCCCAGGCCACAGGCCGAAACCGCCAGCGTTAGCAGGAACACTACGGCGATCTTCTTGATTGAAACGATATGTACTTGAACTGGCCTCATCGTGGCTCCCCATTCCGGCGCAATCTGTGACGCTAGCCTTTATACGTCTTATAGCTTAACGGGCTATTAACGAGTGGAGTCTGTAATTGTAATTCTTTTGTAAATCAGAAAATTAGCTAGGTAACAAAGAGCGAGGAAAAGGACCCCGGCAAGACGGTGTTGTGAATTTGGAATTAGTCTAAAAAGGGTCATGTGATGCTAGTGATGCCACGCGAACGTCCGTGTCGTGCAGCGAGACAGAACCAGCACCACAATCCCCGTCCTCCCCTGAGGGAACCGTTAAAGCGGTTCAACTTAATGTGAGCTTGATGTTACCAGAAAAAAAATTTATGGGAATAGGATATACAAATTTATGCTTAAAAATCAGTCGATAAGGTAGGAAATTTGAAGCGGATTAATTACAAATTACTAACACAGGATTGCTTGGAGGAGGGATGAATCTCCGTTTATTGTGTATATCCTGAGATCATGAGTTGTTTTATTACACCTAGGCCTTTGCTCCAGGCTTGCTCTAGCTCGCTGGTCCATAGATCGCCGGCCATTTCTTCCATCACATCCAACAAGGTATCTGCAACAGCGTCATACTGGGGTTCAGTGGCACCGTATTCCTGGTGTTTGGCACCCAGATTACGTAGCGCGGGAACCAGCTTCTCGGGGGCCCTAAGATTATTGATGACCACTTTGAGTGCAGATACCAGTTTTCGTTTTTGTTCCTTCGGATTGACATTTTCAAACATGGGTTTTACTGCGGGATATCGCTTAAATAACTGACTGTAAAATTTGGCAACCAATTCTTCCGCCCTAGGGGCAAGCGCATCGAAGCTCTTTTCCATCAGTTCAATTTGGTGTTGCTCAATCAAGGGTCGGTAGGCGCTCAGCATGATCTGCTTAATCGTGCTCAGTGCCTCCTTCCAAGCCGTTTCAACCTTCTTGGTCCATAGATCGCCGGCCATTTCACGCATTACAAAGAGCATAACGTGTGCGACGGCATCATAGTGTTTGTCTATTGCGCCATATAGTTGATGTTTCTCTCCAAGCTTGGCCAGGGTATGGGCTAGGCCCTCCGGGTTTCGTAAGCTGTTGACGACCAGTTGCAAGGCACCAACAAGTTTCTTTTTCTGGTGAGCCAGATCCGCATGAGCGAAAAGTGGTTTAACCTCAGGATGCCTGAGAAACAGTTCTTCGTAGAAACGCGAGACCAGTTCATTCGCACGGGGAGCGAGTGCATTAAAGGACTCCTGGAGGATGTCTACCTTCAGACCCTCTTCCTGCGTTTCATGATGGCTGTGAGAGTGATTTTTTTGGGGAGGCGCTGATACCGTTCTTTCTGTTTCTTGCGGTGAGTCGACCTGGGTAACAGGTAGGATGACATTGCTAAAGTCAGTACCTAGAAGCACGTCCACATCGAGAACTATGATCATCTTGTCACCTACCGTGGCAAGATTTTTAACAAAAGCAACTTCGTTCCCCATATTGATATCAGGTGGCGGCTTCAAGTTTTGTGCTGAGATATCATAAACTTCCGAGACAGCATCGACGATCAAGCCCATGATCTGCTCGCCAGATGGTTTGTTTACTTTGAGGATAACAACCACCGTGAGATGGTTGTAGGGAAGTGACTGCATCCCAAATCGCTCGCGCAAATCGATGATGGGAACCACTACACCGCGTAAATCGATAACACCCTTAACAAAAACCGGCATTCTGGGTATCTTTCGAACGCCACTCCATCCTTTAATTTCCTGAATTCGAAGTATGTCTACACCATACT
>JAOUPJ010000366.1 GCA_029879945.1 Gammaproteobacteria bacterium | reverse complement strand
TGTTCACCCTTGCGGTTTTGCTCTTCTCCATTGCTGCGGCCTGGATCACCGATCTTTCGGGGCTTTCGCTGGCACTGGGAGCCTTTTTGGCTGGAATGATGTTGGGGGAGACTGAGTTCAGGCATCAGGTGGCGACGGATATTCGCCCCTTCAGGGACGTGTTGCTGGGTCTCTTCTTCATTACCGTCGGTATGCTGCTGGACGTGCACGCCTTACCCCAGTTTTTTCATTGGGTCGTGTTAATCGTGGTTGGCCTGATCATCTTAAAAATATCCATCATCTTTTTGCTAAGCCTGGCTATTGGAAGTGAAAAAGGGGTGGCCTTGCGTACGGGGATTTCTCTGGCTCAGGGGGGAGAGTTTGGTTTCGCCCTGCTTTCACTCGCCTTTAAGGACGGCCTGATCAGTTCACAGGCCTCCCAGCTTATCCTTGCAAGCATTGTGATCAGCATGGTACTAACCCCCTGGATGATCCGGTACAACGGTGCAATCGCCAAGCGCTTGTTCAGGGAAAGCTATGGGGTATCACGGGAAAAGCGTGAAGAAGAGCTGCGCAAAGATGTGGAGTCACTCACTGATCACGTGATCATCTGCGGCTTCGGTCGAATCGGGCAAAATATAGCGCGCTTCCTGGAGAAAGAAGGATTCGAGTATATCGCGCTGGACTTGGACCCGGTACGGGTAAGGGAAGCGAGACAAGCGGGTGAGCGTGTCAACTACGGTGATTCCACGCACGCTGAGATTTTGGAGTCGGCGGGTATCATGCGTTGTAAAGTGTTGGTGGTCAGTTATGACGATGCAGACTCCGCTCTCAAGATACTGCAACTGTCACGCGGTCTGCGCAGTACGCTTCCTGTTTTAGTCAGGACTAGAGACGATACCAACCTGGATGTGCTTCAAGCCGCAGGGGCCACAGAGGTGATTCCCGAAACACTGGAGGCCAGTGTCATGCTTTCTTCTTCTGTTCTGATGCTACTGGGCGTACCGGTGAGTCGAGTTGTCAAACACGTACAAGAAGTCCGTTCACATCGCTATCAAATGCTCAGGCAGTTTTTCCACGGGCAAGACATCATTCACCTTACCGACAGCAACACGATCCGAGAAAGCCTGCACAGTGTCACGATCCCAGAGGGGGCCTATGCCGTGGGACGGCATCTCTCCGAGTTAGAGCTGGAGCGGTGCCGGGTCGAAATCAATGCAATCCGTAGAAACAATCAGGCCGGTCCAGATCCTACTCCTGAGACACGGCTACTAGGAGGCGATATCCTGGTACTATACGGGACCCCGGAAGATCTGGAGCACGCCGAAGCCGTGATTCTGTCTGGCAGGCTTTGAGTTCTCAATATTGGAATTAATCAAAATGAGTAAGGATTGACAGTTTTTTCCTCTATTTCCCATAGTGTTAACGCTGGATTGTGAAAAATATTTGACTAATTACTCAGTAGCCCTTTTTTTTCTTCACAGAACTACCTAGAATTTGGCCTTATGATATGTGTCTTGGGATTCCGTTAACGTAGGCGACTGGAATGAGGAAAATCTTACTACAATTTTATAGGTATCCATTTTATGGATCACTCCTCTACACCTAGGCTCGCCAAGACCAGTCCCCCACGCACCTCCAATACGTTGTTACGACAACGTCTTTTTTCAGAACTCGACAATTTATCCAACTTTTCGGTCACCTGGATTTCCGGGCCCGCAGGTTCAGGCAAGACGAGTCTTCTATCCAGTTACCTCTGTAACAATTCTAAAAATGCGTTCTGGTATCATCTGGACAAAAGTGACACCGACCCGGCGTCTTTCTTCCACTATCTGACCGAGATGGCCAAAGAAAAAGCCAACACCAATTACGGACGCCTTCCGAAATTCGGCCCCGAGTATCTCACTAACGTCTCGCTGTTTACCCGTCTCTTTTTTGAAACCTTCTACGAAGGAATGAGTACTGAGAGCGTCTTTGTTATAGAGAATTACCAGGATCTACCGAACGATGCAGTACTCCAGGAATTGCTGCCTATTGCCTTTTCCACCCTGCCTGAACAGCTGCGTATTATTGTGTTAAGCCGAACCTCTCCACCTGCCTCCATGGCCAGACTTCAAGCCAATCAGATTTTGGTTACGCTGGAAGCGGAAAATCTGAAATTTAATGATGACGAGTTATGTGCGCTGGCCTCCATGAGTGGACTGGACATCAAAAGTTCCGTGCTGGAACGGCTCAATAGACGACTGGAAGGTTGGGCTGCGGGACTTGTTCTTGTCTTATTGCAGATCAAAAATGGGCACTACAGCGTCGAAAACAACAAATTGGACGAACTCGTTCCAGAATCGGTTTTTGACTATTTTGCCAATGAATTTCTCACACGCGCCAGCGCGCAAACGAAGGATTTTTTACTCAAGACGGCCTGGTTTCCATCTATGAATGTAGACATGGCAATCAGATTAACAGGGATTGAAGACTCCCAAAAAATATTAAACGGGCTAGTCAACGGCAACTTTTTTACGGAAAAACTGTATTCGGGCGATCACCAGTTTCAGTACCAATCTCTGTTTCGGGATTTTCTGAAAAATCGCAGTTATAGTCATTACAATCAGGAAACACTAACCCAGCTAAAGATCCAGGTCGCACAGATTCTATCTGAAACCGGCCAATATATTGAGGCAATAGAACTCTATATTGAAACGGGCAGTTGGCAAGAAATCGCTGCACTGATCTCAGAAAATGCACGCTATCTTACTTCCCAGGGCCGGCACAGAACTTTACAGCATTGGCTGGAATGTGTCCCCAACGAAATTCTTCGTGGCTCCACGTGGTTATGTTTCTGGTACGCGCAAAGCCTGCTGTATTCGCAAACAGACAAGGCCCGTGAAGAGTACGAGCAAGTCTACAAGCGCTTTAAGACAAGCGCAGAGCCGGTGGGCCAAATTCTAGCGTGGGCGGGCATTATCGATACCTATTTTTTTCAGTGGTCTAATGTAAGACCTCTAGACCACTGGCTGGAGGAATTGGATTCCATGGACGTGGAAAGCATCCGTTTCCCATTTCCAGAGGCCAAGGCCAAAGTCACACACTCCATCTTTACTGCCATGTTTCTGCGCAATCCCGGGCACCCACGCATGGCTTACTG
>JAOUPJ010000365.1 GCA_029879945.1 Gammaproteobacteria bacterium | reverse complement strand
TACCACCAATCTCGCACCACTTTGGAATCGGGCACTTTCTACCGAAACTTATACCCCTTATACCTCTAACACTATGGACTTGACGGCCGGGGCTCCTGGTAATTCATCAAAACTATGTCTTTCTTGTCACGATGGCACTCTGGCTATTGGCGCGGTTAATGTTGCTGGTGGTAAGCCCATAAGGATTGATGTTTTTCACTCGCCATCTGGATCAAGCAATCCGGATTTTATTACCTATACCGGAACTGGCGCAAATATTCCACTAACAGGCACTGATGCATCTGGTAGTCTTCCAGAAAGTAATACAGGTTTCACCGCCAATTTGGGCACGGATTTTTCAAATGATCATCCAATCGGGTTCGTCTACGACGCTACAACACCCAATATTGGAAGCGACGGTGAACTTGCTTTACCCGATGGTTCAATCGAGACTCATATTGCCGTTCCAGTATCAGGTAGAGATGCACTCCAACACGGAGGCTCAGTAAAGCATCCGTCTGTTCCGCTGGGCTCGCTTGGCGACTATTTGACTAACCCTGCTGCCAGATCTAAAACGGTTGAATGTACGACGTGCCATGATCCACATCTAAGGGCGTCGGGTGATGATCAAAATATTAATATTAAGTTTCTTCGGTTGAATCGTTTTCAAAAGGCTGCACCGACTAACGGGGCACCGAATTCATTTGATATTAATACCGATATGAATTGCCTTGCTTGTCACCGAAAGACCGGGTGGGCTAACAGCTCCCATGCCAGATCTGAAATTGCCAATGAAATTTATGATACTACGGGTGCGAATTTAAGAGAGTTTCCCGACGGTTTACAGGTGTGGGAAGCGGGTTGTCTGAATTGCCACGACACTCACACAGTGGCAGGTGCTAAATACTTACTTCGAGAAGCGACAGATAGTTTAAGTACGCCTAAGGCTGGGGGGAATCCAGCTCAAGAAGAGACATGTTATCAGTGTCACACCCTAAATGGGGGAATATTGCTGCCTTCCAGTGAGATTGCAGACATTGAGACCGAGTTTGGGAAAACGTTTGCGATGCCCATCTCGCTCGGTACTGAAGTCCATACTGCCCAAAATGCTGATTTGCAAGAGACTACGACAATCTTAGGGCAGGGCGTTCCAACAAATCGTCATGCTGAATGTACGGATTGTCACAGTCCGCACCGTATGATTTCTAGACCTGTCGGAATCGGTGGAGATTTGTCTCCGGATACCACGAATAAAGGTAAGCATCATCATTCCACCCCAATACCTCACACCAATGTAATTTCTGGATCATTGAGAGGCACATTTGGTGTGGACACTACAGCAAACTCCCTTACGTTTGATCCCAATGAAGTGCTATCTTATAACGAAAAATTTGGTGATCCCGGCTTAAACACGATTACCGATTCCAGCGCAGCATATGTAACGAAGGAATATCAGGTCTGTTTGAAATGCCACTCCAATTATGTGAACGCACTTTCCAATGCCACAAGTAATCCGGCAATGGAATTTAGCCCTGGAGCAGGTGAACAGGGTGACGCAACTCCAAACCACCGCAGTTGGCACCCGGTCAAAACCGCAACCGGCCGTAGCGGTATCGTTTCCGCTAATACTTTTGTGACTCCTTACGATCTGGACGTCGGTAATCAGACTATGTATTGCTCAGACTGTCATACTAGTGAAAGTCCGACTGGTCCACGTGGTCCGCATGGCTCGAGTTCATTGGATGGTCTATTTGCAGGTAACTGGAACTCTTCCACGGGTACTACCGGTAGCGCTGCAAGCGAAGCAGGGGGATTATGTTTTACTTGCCACAAGGCAACTGAGTATGCTGATTCTACAAACGCCTCCCCCGCACAAAGTGGTTTTAGCTGCGTAGCGGGTGCTGGTTGCAATTCAGCTGGATTCACTACGACTACACCCGAGAACCTGCACATCACACATGCAGCAGGTGGATGTCAGTCCTGCCATGTGCGTCGCACTCACGGATGGAAGACCAAGGGTATGATTGCGAATAAGGGTGACGGTACGGATGACGCGTATCAAAATCTATATTTTGATTCAACTGTCGCAAAAATAGACAGTATGACTTTCCGAAATAGTGGCAATTGGAATAAGGCCGATTGTACCGCTGCTGGTTGTCACTTATAGGCCTGTCAAGCTTGGCCCCATGTTAACCGTCGGCCCCTCAATTCATCTGGGATGAGTGTATATAATGGTTGCACATACAACCTTATTGTGCTACACTCCTACCCATGTTCGAAAGATGTCTCTACTTCAATACTAACTTTCTCGCCCGTGAGCTAAACAGAGCCTGGGAAGCGGAATACAAAAAGCTCGGTTTATCACCGTCTTACGCCTATCTTTTGAGATTGGTAAACGCCAATCCTGGTTTGCCACAGAAAGAGATTGCCAACGAGTTACGGCTGGAGAAGTCCACTATTACACGCTTTATACAAGCTCTCGAACGGGAGGGTTATCTTGTTCGGAAGAAGGTTGAGGAAGGTGATAAGCGGGAATTCTTAATATTTCCCAGTGAAAAATGTCTGGCACTTTCAGACGAACTAGAGGCAATCGGTAAGTCTCTGTATGACAAGGTGTGCAACATCCTTGGCAAAAAGGAGCTTTCGAATCTAGTGACTGAACTTCGAAAAATTGGTCAAGCGCTCTAGCCTTTCCGCTGTTCAGCAAAGAGAAAAGCGTTCAAAACCAGGAAAATAAATGTATGTACAACCAATGTTAAAAAGGAGCACAAAAATGAATATAAAACTAATTAATGGGCGGGAATCGGTTCCTGTCGAAAACCAACAATTGTCTGCTTTATCCGATTTTTACAAGGGATTTAACACGCGAGACTTGTCCCGCGTAAAAAACAACTGGTTGAATTCCGGTCATGTGTCTATGTTTAATCCGTTAGGTGGGATAAAACGGGGTTGGGAGGAGATTGAGGGGGTGTACAGGCGAATCTTTCAGGGGAATGCGAACGTTTATGTGGAATTCTATGATTTCGAATTCTACGAAACCGGCGACATGTGCATCTACTCGGGACGGGAAAAAGGTTTTGTTACCGTAGGTAGCGAAAGGCTTGATCTGGCCATTAGAACAAGTCGCACTTTTATTAAAAACGG
>JAOUPJ010000097.1 GCA_029879945.1 Gammaproteobacteria bacterium | reverse complement strand
TTTCAAAAGAAAAAGATCTTTGTTGGCGACTTGTTGCAGAACGCTGAACCAGTCCCGATTGATAGGCCAGCCTGCCCGGGACAAAAACCAGCACCGGCAGCCTGTGGCGCTCTGAAATCTCGAATCCTTCTTTTATACTATCGTACAAGCCTTGCGGCGTGGCTGGCTCCAGCAGTGGAAGATTGAATTGGGGCGCATACCAGTGAACGTCTTCTTCTCCGGTGCTGGAGCGAGCCCCGGGATCGGTTCCCACTACGACCACCATGCCGCCACGGATTTTACACACGGCTGAGTAATTGAGTGGGTCTGCGGCGATATTGAGCCCCACATGCTTCATCACGACCAGTGAGCGGGCGCCACAAAGGCTTGCGCCCATGGCAGACAGGGTGCTGACGTGTTCATTCAGAGCATTATTGATGACGAGATCGTTGGGCTTGTGCCTTTCCAGGGCGTTTGCTACGCGATTTACCGGTGAGCCCGGGTAGTGGGTGAAGAAATCAATGCCCGCATCCAGCGCGGCGCTGGCGATGATCTGGTTGCCGTCGGCAAGTATCTGCTTTTCCATGGTTGATCGATGCTACGGGACTATTAAATAGACGTATAACGCAAATATTGAACCGGGCTGGAAGGCTTAGACTAAGACCAGATCACGTGTTGAGGCGTTAAACGATATTTAATCTCAGTAGGGCATAGTGTCAAAAAAACAAATGGACCGTTACCGACTATGCTGCCAAGAGATCAAAAACCCCTTTGGGTCAAATTTGGAAATATCCGTGTTCAGGAAAGATTCTATTCCCTGGAAGGGGATCTTATGATCAAGACCGGCGGCAATACGGCTGTTCGGGTGTATGGTGAACGGGAAAGTTACCTGTTTGATCGTGAAGACAGCGTAAAAAGGACCCAGGAAACACCGGCCTACATTCGCAGAACCACCCTCTAATACTGCAGAGTCAGTCCTAAATCCCTCCTAACTGTTTGAGTAGCACCCTAAGTGTGAACCCATTAACAGTTTTTTCTCTGCCTATAAAAAACTTCAAACCAATTCACACTATTTTTTTAAAGTGATCGTCCGATAACCGGAATTAACCTGTGGTAGAAGGTGTGGTTGTTATGGCGAATACAAATTTCAAATCTGGACTGATTCTTTTTCCTCTATTGTTTGTTGCGGCTTGTGCGCAAAAACCTGAGGTAGAGGAGAATGTGCGTTTAGTAATAGAGAACGACGAAGCGGTGCTGGCACAGCGCGTGACTAGACCGAATACAGACATTCCATTGGATACCCCACCCGCTAAAGGCGCACTGCCAGGTGGTGAAGGGATTGCCAGTGCTCCCACGTTTGCCGTGGGTGATAGTGCAACACTTACCCTGGTCGCTGAAGTGGCTTCACCGGTGGTAGATG
Source organism: Gammaproteobacteria bacterium (assembly GCA_029879945.1). Lineage (GTDB taxonomy): Bacteria > Pseudomonadota > Gammaproteobacteria > S012-40 > S012-40 > JAOUPJ01. The sequence continues at coordinate 9,901 of JAOUPJ010000097.1, read as the reverse complement.
GTAACGTGCTACAGGCTACTGAAGTACGCGTGCGAGGCGACTACGCCTATGTAAGCTATAACATGAACGGCGAACAGTTTATAGGTGGGGTTGAGATAATCGATGTCTCTAACCCAGATAATCCCAAACTGGTTTCCAGTGCCATAGTGAAAGACACAGACGTGCACGCCATGACAATACATCGTGATGATGTATACCTGGCAGGTGGTTCTAGCAACCCCAATCTGAGCACTCCTGCTATGTTGGAACGTTTCAGCGTCCTTGGTGGAAAAGTTTCCAGCGAGAGTACTCTTATTGATATACCGAGTTTTGCGGCTACCGACGTAGACGTGGCGGGTGGTTATGTGTATGTGACTTCGGGTGCAGAGCTTGGCTATGTATCGGTGCTGAATAGATCAGACCTATCACTGTCAACTATGATTAATTTTGACAATGCTCGTGGTGTTGATACCAACAAAGGGTCAAAAGTGGCTGCCATATCAGGAGAAACACGTGATGGTACTGCCGCCCGCCTAGTCGTGTTTGATCGAGACTCGGGCGCTATCCTTCCTGGTAAAGATTTCTCTTTTCCTGGTGCTGCAACAATTCAAGATTCCAAGTCAACTGTGGAAATCAAAAAAGATATCGCATTCTTAGGGCTGGGCGATGGTGGAACCAAGATTGTTTGCATGAATGACGGTACAGTGATTAAAGAGTTTCCACAGCCAATAATAGCTGGACTTCATTTTTCTAAAACCGTCACCAATAGTGTTTCGGCCTACAAGCGCGCCCTTTTTATGAGCAATGGGGAAGCAGGAATCTATATGGCTTTGGCAGCCAAAGACTTCAACAAGCATCATGATGATGAAGTGACAAGAATCGGAAACGGCTGCGCAGTCGATGCACTCGAAATCGTTGGCCAGTTACAATTTGGTGTAAGCGAGTCTGCTAATCACGTGGTGTACCGCAAGAAGCTCCTTTATGTGGCGAGTGGTCTAGGTGGACTGAAGATTGTTAAAGTCAACGTAAGTGGAAAAAATTCAGATAACGAATTACACGCAGAATACTACCACGACGATGACGACGAGACAGATAACTAGTTTTGATACGCGAAGCTATACAACCTCCTCAATGCGCCCGCAAGGGCGCTATTTTTTTGTAACTAATAAATGGATTGATAGATATCCGAATCGATTTCTTCCCAAGGCCTTGCAACCACTTGCTCTACATACTCGTCTTGCAGGGTCCATTCTTCTTCTTGCTCTTCGTCAAAAACCAGTCGCCAATCATTGGGATCACTCGCCTGGTGATGCGTTTTACTAAACCAATTTTCAAATTCCAATTCGCCGATCTCTCCGTCAACGTATTGAATTTCAATCAGTTCATTGAAACTGTCAACGGCGATAATCTGAAAAAGGGAACTCTCCGTGTCTTTATACCAGTCTCCCTCATTGGGAAGATCTTGTGGTTTCATAGCAATTCCTCCTCTAGTCTAAGCTCAGTATAGACAAAGCCGAGGAAAAATAAACAGAGTAAAAAAGTATTTTTTTTGTTTAAGAATATTATTATATATTGTTCTCTACTTTTGCCAGTTGCTTGGAATAGAGTAGCGCGGGGCGGTCAATGACATAACCTTGAATATAATCCACACCAATCTCTTTAAGGCATTCGATTGTTTCTGTGTTTTCCACAAACTCAGCAATAATTTCAATGCCCATTTCATGGCCCACGTTAGATATGGCTTCAATCATTGCTCGATCGAGTCTGTTTTTAAATGCCTCTTTAACAAACATGCCGTCGATTTTAATAAAGTCCACATCGATATTTTTTAGGTAGCTAAATGAACTTAAGCCATTGCCGAAATCATCAAGCGCAAATTTACAGCCGAGACTTTTCGTTTTACTAATAAATCGGGTAGCAACGCGCAAATTTGAGATGGCAGCGGTTTCTGTTATTTCAAAGCAGACACGCCGCGCAACTTCGGGATGTTGTTTAAAATATTCAATTACGAATGAAGTAAGATTTTGGTCATTCAAACTTTGACCCGAGAGGTTAATGGCATAGCCTATTTCTTCTTCGTCGCTGTTCAATGTGGGCAGTAGTATGTTTTCAAAGAAGGTGTTAATGACCCACTTGTCTATCAATGGCATGACATTATAGCGCTCTGCGGCAGGTATAAAATGATTTGGAGTGACAATTTGGCCTTGGTCAATCAGCCTTACCAGAACCTCTTTGTATTTGACCTTTTTGTTGTTATTGATTGAAACGATGCTTTGTCCAAACAGGCAAAAATTATTGCTTTCAATCGCGTGATTGATCTTGGAGATCCAGTTCATCTGTCCTCGATGTTTGGCAACGCTTATATCGCCCGCCATGGTGGCGTGAATACGATTTCTGCCCCGTTCCTTGGCCAGGTAGCAGGCACTGTCTGCCGCCGCCAATAACTCCGTAATCAGTTCGCTGGTGGCTGAAATCGGAACGACTCCAATGCTGGCACCTATGTCGAAGCGCTTGTCTTCCCACTGGAAATTGAGCTTGGAGATTTGATCTTTAATCGTTTCGGCAATTTGAATGGCGTTATCAAAGTTGCAACAATTGAGAATGATACCGAATTCGTCTCCACCCAGGCGGGCAACCGTATCTACGGAACGTGTGCGCCGTATCAGGGCCTTTGACACCTCTTTTAGCAGACTATCACCCGCGATATGGCCGCAGGTGTCGTTGACCACTTTAAACTGATCCAGGTCGATATAGAGCAGCGAGTGCATTTGGCTCTTTTCTATGGCCGATTGACGTGCCAGAGCCAACTGCTCTTCAAATTCTCTACGATTGAGTAGATCGGTTAATGGGTCATGGCTAGCCTGATAGGCCAATTCCCGTTTGAGGTTTTCTCTGTCTGTAATATCGTTTCCATAGAGATTGTAATAGTTCCCTTCTTTAACAAAACTGATGTACATGAGAAAAATGGTGCCACCCAGTTCCACCTCGTACTCATTGCTGCTGGAAGAGGTGATAATGCGATACCAGTCTCTAGGAATGGTTTCCCCGACTTCAATACTCCAGTCCTTTAGAAATATTTCACTGGCAGGATTTGCATACAGCAAAACGCCTTTTTCTGATATACGCATGACCGGAAAGGGGTCTTCATAGGGAAAGAGTGCCAGATCTCGCATCTCTGCCATTTGCATCTTGGTGTGTCTAAACACATACACGCCAATTACCAAAATAATTGCTGCACCGATTGCGGTTGTAAAACTTAACAGCAACATGGCTTGTTGGTAGGTGTCTCTATTTTCGTTGAGAATTTCTTCGGTTGTTTTGCGTTGCAGATCCACCATTTCATTCAAATGGCTCATCACTTCGCTCTGGGCAAGAAAGGCTTTCTGTATAATTTCGTTTATCTCGTCTTTAGAGACGTCTTCCAGAGCAATATCAACCAGCTTGTTTTGCATGGGGTAGGCGAGTTTAGTGGCTTCTATAACTTGATCGAATATGATTTTCTCGGCCGGAGTTAGTTGCATTTTGTCCAGTTGTTCTCTAGCTTCGATAAATTCAACGCCATGTTCGAAAAAGTGAAGCCGTTCTTGCTCGCGCAGAAAAATGTCTTCGTTGAGGAAAATGCTGCGTATGGAAATCTGGCGTTTACGTATGGAATCACGCATGGTGATAGATAGCGTGGTCTTAACGTTATTATTTTCTACGATGTCTTGTGTTCTATCATTGAGAGAGGAAATGTAGAAGAGCGCGCCAAACGATAGCGCAACGACCACCATGAAAATGGCTAAAAACCCGTAGAACAGGAGCCGGACATCGCTTTGCTTATTCTTATACATTATCTTTCTTGCCTTCAATGGGGCCCTCAAGTACACTCATTTTATTCAAGTAATCGATTGAGGTACCTGTGTCTCTAGTGCGTGTTGCTGTGGGGCTGCTTTTCGCTGCTGCTTTGGCCGCTTGTGGCGGTGACCAACACCATACGGAACAGGGCATGATGGGAGCCCAAGCTCAGAATACGAAATCTCAGACGGACCACAAAGCATCAGTTCCTCTCACGGGCCAAAATACGGTCGCAATCTATACGACTTTCTGCAGTCAATGTCATGGCCTGCCTGATCCCAGGCAAAAGTCTGCGGCGGAATGGGCGCAAGTGATGAATCGCATGCTTATACACATGAAAAAACAAGGCAAGTTGACCCCAAGTCCACAACAGCAACAGCTCATTCTAGAATATTTATCCAATATTCAATAACTCAATTAATTTATTAGATTATTAATAGGTCTTTCTTAATTTAGGCTTTAAGATTCAATCAGAATGACACAGAAAAAAATTTAACTCTTTGTATTTGTTATTGTTTACTACTAATTTCAGCTTGATATTTAATTTCTTTACTGGGCCAGGTGCTTTTTATATACGCAAGGACTGCCCATATATCTGAGTCTTTCAGGGTTTCCCCCCACGCCGGCATATCCGTTTGGTAGTCTTTCGGGGCGTGCGGCGGGACAAGTCCGTATTTAACAATCTCAAACAAGACTTGATCCGGGTGGTGCCAGGTGTGGCCAGTGGCATCATGAGGTGGCGCAGGCAGGCGTCCATTGGATTTTCTTTTTCTCCAATCCGCCTGCCCCTCCAAATTCTTACCATGGCACAGGGAGCAAAATCGATCGTACACCACTTTTCCCTGTTTAACGAGGCTCAAATTGGTGTGATCTGCCGCTGACGAGGCATACCCCAATACCGGAAGCAGTAGGGCGATCGTTAGTGCAGTACTGCGCCTAATCAGTGATGAACTTTCTTTCTCTTTGCTGATTTTGGCGGCCCCTTACGACCCTTGCTAACGGTCGATACCTTACTAATATTCATTTTTTTATTCAGTATCCACACATTTTTAAGATGATTGAATACGTCTTTAGGCATACCTACGGGTAGATCTACCAATGAATAATCATCTTCTATTTTGATATGACCTATCTGTTCGCTATTGATCCCGGCTTCGTTCGCAATGGCACCGACGATATTTCCGGGTTTGACATTGTGTTGACGACCCACTTCAATGCGGAAGGTTTCTACGTCCATTTTAGGACGTGGGCCTTTCGTGCTTTTCGACTGGAATGAGCCATTCTTCGATTTAAATTTGGATTTTTCTCTATCGAATGATTTGTCGAAGGATTTGATATTGTCAGCGTGTTCTTTGAGCAAAAATGGCTTTTCTCTATTCATCAGGCTTGCTAGTACAGCGGCAGCTTCCAGCGGATCTTTGCCATATTTTGTTACATAGTTTTGAAGAAGTGGAAAGTATTCTTTCCAACTTTCACCCATCAGGGTTTTCTCTATTCGTTTTTCAAATCTTTCTATTCTTGCTTTATTCAATATTTCAGTTGAAGGCCAACTCATTTCTTCAATAGGATGGTTAGTGGCGCGTTCAATGTTTCTAAGTAAATGTCTTTCTCTTGGTGCCAGTAATAGGATGGCTTCGCCGGCTCGGCCCGCTCGACCTGTGCGACCTATACGATGTACATAGGATTCGCTATCGAAAGGAATATCGTAGTTAAAGACGTGAGTGATTCTATCCACATCCAGCCCGCGTGCCGCCACATCTGTCGCAACAAGAATATCGAGTTCGCCAGATTTTAATTGTTCTATGCAGCGTTCCCTCTGGCGTTGTTGTAAATCGCCATTCAATGCATTGGCAGAAAAGCCGCGTGCAAGGAGTTTTTCGGTAAGGTTTGCAGATTCTGTTTTGGTTCTGACGAATATGATTGCAGCACCGGTTTTTTCTGACTCCAGTAAGCGCGCGAGTGCCTCGAACTTATTGTGTGGATTAGTCAGGAGAAATCTTTGTCTGATGGTGTCGGCGGTAGCCGTGGCCTGCTTGATGGTGATCTGTGCGGGCTCTCTCAGATAGGTTTGTGCAATTCGACGTATTTCTTTGGGCATGGTTGCAGAAAATAAAGCGACTTGTCTTTGCTCAGGCGTATGTTCTAAAACCCATTCCACATCATCGATAAAACCCATACGCAGCATTTCGTCTGCCTCATCCAGCACCAGCGTGCTAAGCCCGTCTAGTTTCAGTGTGCCTTTACGCATGTGGTCCATGACACGTCCTGGCGTGCCAACAACGACTTGTACGCCTCGCTTGAGCTGTCTTATTTGGGAACCGTACTCTTGCCCGCCATAGATGGGCAAAATAGTAAAACCTGGTATTTGCGCGGCATAGCGTTGAAACGACTCAGAGACTTGTAAGGCCAGTTCACGTGTTGGAGTGAGTACAAGAACCTGAGGAAGCGTTAGATTGGGTTTAATGCGCGTGAGTATCGGTAATGCAAAAGCTGCTGTTTTACCTGTACCTGTTTGTGCTTGCCCTAATACATCTCGACCTGCCAGCACCAGGGGAATCGTTTCTGCCTGTATGGGGGAGGGGGTTTCGTAACCCGCTGATTTAATAGAAGAAAGCACAGCATCACTAAGACCCAGGTCGGAAAAACCTGGTACGGAAGATACCATTAAAGACATGAATTACTCCTGGAGAAAGGGCTAGGCGAATCGATTTTGGTAGAGCGATAGCGGGCTAGTGGTTGAAAATACTAGGCGTATTATATACTGTTTCGAGGGACATTGCATGTAATGCTTGCGTGTTATTTTTTTAGACTGCTACCAATATAGAGAGAAACGTGCGAAAGGTCCATAGTGAATTTGCATGGGCTCGCCATAGTGTTTGACTAAGTCTGTGGAAGCTCGTAAAGATAGCACATAATGTAGGTCCCATTGTACGCCAACCATTAGACCCACTTTTGTACCGAGTCCATATCCGTTTACATAAAACCCATAGCTGGCTCTACTCAAAACACCAGGGGATATTCCGATTCCTTCTTTGGCCGTGGCACCATGGGCCGCTAGAATCAGGTCATTTCCGATCTTGCTGGTTCTCAGGCTGAAGACTCCCGCAGCTAGGTAGCCTTCCAAGTTCATTCCGTACCGAACTCGATTCGCCTGATTAAGAAGTCTGGAAAATCGCAAGTTAGTTTCGTGTCCTCCGCCTTTGAATCCACCAAAAAAATTGAGCGAAAATTCGGGGTCCACATAGCGTATTGTAGGGGTGGTGGGACCTTTTACCTTGATCATGGCAGGTGAGTTGAACCGCGCGTAAATGATGCCTTCTATGTATTCCCCCTGCCGTGATACGTACAGCTTTCCGGACTGAAAGGAATTTTCAAAAAAACCTGTTTGAGGAATGAAGTCGGGCTTGGTGGTTGTGGCATAGAGGCCGGCATAGTTGAACTCCTCATAGTCTATTCCCCATTCCCGAATAGAAAGCTCGATATTTTTGTTTACAAATTTCTTGTTGAGTTCGTCATAGTCTCCTTTTGCAACAAGGCTATAGAGTTGTTTGGAACCCAGACCTACCGTTGCAGATTTGAAATCGGCATTCAGGTATTCATAGCCGTATTGATAGTATGACTTCCACTTGTATTGCTGTTGTTGCACAGACATATAGAGCTCGGCTTGGGTCGCTTGAGAGCAGAGACCTGCCAGTAACAGCAATAGTGTTTGCGTTCTATGAATCATAATAGGGGCTTAACGGGCCGACGAAATCCTAAACCGGATAATTACATGCAAATATTAAGCACATGGCGGGCCTTTTTCTAAACTCGCTAACTAATTGTATTAATTACTAAAACAGTGAGTTTCTTGGAGTCTTTCGGTCAGTGTCTCAATAACCACCAGCCAGGGAGAAGCGGGTTTAACCGGATTGAGTACACAATTTGGATACCACGGGTGGTATTTTTGACCAAAGGCATGCCAGGGTGTGGGCCCCACAAACTGAACAGGCTTGCCCAGACGTCCAGCAAGAGCGAAAACCGCATTTCGCACGACGACTACATCATCGAGTGCCGCAATAAAGGCGGCGGTATCATCGATGTTTCGAATCTGATCCAGTTGCCTAAACGTATGTATCTTGCGGCCATATTGTTTCTCGATATAGGCGAGTTCTTCCTGCGAGTTATCGTACTGCAAATTGATCAGATTGAGTGTGTTGGCAAGAAACAGAGTTTCCCAATCATCAATGTTTGCTGCTCCTGGTGAACGATTATTGTCTCGCCTGGCGCTACGCCAACTAAAACCAATGTAGGGCCCCGGGCCTATTTGTTCAAACTGATTGCGCCAGTAAGCCACCCGTTGTGGATCAACAACCAAACTGCTAATTTCTGAATTGAAGTCGTCGAGACTCGCCCTGAAAAATTTTGGGAGTGATCCAACAGCGACTTGGTAATCGATGTTTTGGGGAGAAACTGTTGAACCTCTGGCTATGAGTTCCAGATTTGGCCAGGTTCGTTGATACAGCGGAATGAGTCTCGAATCACATTCGATAATTGTTTTCCTTGCTGCTCTGGCAAGATTCGGAATACAGCTAGAAAAAAGTAACTCATCTCCCAGACCTTGCTCGGCATAAATGTAGATAGTGGCGTTGGCAGGATTTTCTCCTTGCCATTCAGGAGCCAGTATTTGCCGTTTACTTTGAGTGGTAGTCTGCCAACGCCATTCGTAATGCTGCCAGCCCTCGCGAATTTTGCCTTTTCGCAGGAGTGTTATGGCCAGATTTAAATGGCCATCTGCATGAATAGGATCTATCTCAATCACGTGGTTTAAAAGTGTTTCTGCACGGTCCAAGTCAGAACCCAAAAATGTACCTAACATGTGCCCAAGATTGGTCAACGTTTTTGTGCTATCGGGATTATAGGATAAGGCCTTTTCAAAATAGTGGATGGCTTGCTGGAATTGACCCGCATTTTTCGCGATTGCACCCAGCAGGTTTAACGCCGTCATTTGTTCGGGTTTGAGTTCTAGCGATTTTTCCAATGATTTTCTGGCGTTGTCAAACTGAGACAGCTCATATTCGCATCTCCCTTTGTTTAACCATGTAAAATAGTTTGTGCCATTAAGTTTTTGAGCGCTACTATAGGCCTCAATCGCTTTTTTAAGCGCTCCTATTTTCTGAAAGGAAATAGCCAGTTTGGTATATTGCAACTCGTTCAATGTTTGAAATTCGAGGAGTGTTTCGAAAGTGTTTATCACTCTTTCGTAGTCTTGTTTCGCATAGTGGAGGTTTGCTTGGAGAGACAAGGTTCGCGAGTCGTGAGGAGATAGAGCGCAAAAACGTTCTAAATACTCCTGGGCTTTCACAAATTGCCCACGATCAATCTGTACAGCGACGGCATTATGGATTGCATCCGCGTAATTTGGATTGATCGTAAGCGCTGCTTCAAAATGATTAAGCGCGATGTCTGTGTTTCCCCTGTTTAGCTCCAATAGGCCCATGCTATTGTAAGAAGGGGCATAAGCAGGATTGGCCTGGATGGCCTTTTCCAGATAAAGAAGTGAATGGTAGCTGTCGTGTTTCTGTAGAAACAAATTCCCGATTAGGTAATAAACTTGGTAGTTTGCTGAATCGGACGACAGTATTTTGCGATATTCTTCTAGCGCGGCATCAAAATAGCCAGATCTGTGTAGTTCTATCGCTGTTTCAAGTAATCCTTTCACCCTAACTGCATCTCAATCTTGAATTTGTCCACAAAACGGCATGCAGGGCATGTGCCTGGTTAATTCTTGGCCATGTCCCTCTCGTGGAATCGTATAGAGAGGTAAATCCTTTGTTTTTACGGTCGTTCTATTAGTTCTAAATGTTTTTCTAACTATGTCGAATAACTGGATTGGGTACCTTGTTGCCCCATGGCTACAATTTCGTTTGGGTGTTGGGAAAGTAGTGAAAATAATTAATAATAACATAATGTTAGCAATTTTTTTGTGGTCTGGCGTCGGTATTGCTCAGGCAGGAAATGATATTAGCGTGCTTGGCTCTAGTACCATCGCTCCAGCAATCAAAGTGGCTGCCCTGGCGTTCTATGAAGAGACTGGAATTCGGGT
>JAOUPJ010000364.1 GCA_029879945.1 Gammaproteobacteria bacterium | reverse complement strand
ATCTGGAGGGCGTGATGTGTAAGACACTCATCAGCGTGGACTGGCAGGGTTATGTTTATGACTGTGATTTCAATCAAATGTTGGAACTATCGTCGAAAATAGGCACACGAAAAAAGACACATATCAGTGAGCTTGTGCCGGAAGAATTGGAAAAAAGTTCAATCGTTGTTGCCGATCACTGTTATGCCTGTACAGCAGGACAGGGCAGCAGTTGTGGTGGCGCATTGGGCGAGTAGTGAGCAGGAGTATTTCTAAATGAATGTGTATACCGAAGTTTTAAACAGATATTCAGAAGGTGCCAGGGCCAGGGAAGAGTCGCTTTGTTGCCCGGTTGACTATGATAGAGAACTGTTAAAAATATTACCTGCAGAAATAATCGAAAGAGATTATGGCTGTGGCGATCCCTCGCGCTATGTACGTGAAGGGGACACGGTATTGGACCTGGGCAGCGGCGGTGGCAAGATCTGTTATATGGCGGCGCAACTGGTAGGGCCAGAGGGTAAAGTGATTGGTGTAGACATGAACGATGATATGCTGGCATTGGCCAGACGTCATCAGAAAGACATGGCGGAGAAACTGGGCGGCGATCGCGTCGAGTTTAAAAAGGGTTTTATCCAAGACCTGGCTCTGGATGTAGAGGCATTAGAGGCAAACTTGGCTGAAAAACCGATCGATGGTGTCGAAGCGTTGCAACAGCTGGAATCATTAAAGGCGAAGCAAAAGAAACAGGCGCCTATGATTGCCGATAGTTCGGTAGATCTGGTGATTTCCAACTGCGTGTTGAATCTAGTCAGCGACGAACAAAAAACACAATTGGTTAAAGAAATATTTCGGGTTCTCAAGCCAGGGGGGCGTGTCGCCATTTCTGATATTGTGAGTGATGAATTTGTTCCTCAGCACTTGAAAGATGATGGCGAGTTGTGGAGTGGTTGCTTGTCGGGTGCCTTTCAGGAAAAAGAATTTTTCCAGGTGTTTGCCGATGCGGGTTTTCAGGCCCTGGCTTATGATAAGTGGGACGCACAACCCTGGCAGATCATAGAAGACATAGAATTTCGCTCCGTTACCCTCACTGCCATTAAGGGGGACCAGGGACCCTGTCTGGACTATGGTCATTCAGTTATTTACAAGGGACCCTACAGTGAAGTGCGTGACGATGATGGACACGTCTATTATCGAGGCGAGCGTATGGCAGTTTGCGAGCGTACCTTCAAGATGATTATTGAAGGGCCCTATAAAGAAGATTTCATTGGTGTGACTCCACACACTTTGGCGACTCCCAAGACCTGGTGTGCCCCTGCAGGAACGGTGCGCAGCGCAAGCGAAAGCAAGGGTGGAAGCTATGCGGTGAGTTGTGACACGGAAGGCTGCTGTTAAATTTCGCAATGAAGCTGAGCATTATAATCCCTGTTTTAAACGAAGCGAATACTATTCGTGAGACACTTTTCTCTTTGCAGGCCTTGAGAAGGGAAGGGCATCAACTGCTGGTGGTAGACGGGGGAAGTGAAGATGATACGGTTGCCTACGCAAGTCCTTTATGTGATGAACTGTTAAGCGGCACCAAAGGTCGGGCCAATCAGATGAATCTGGGTGCACAAAAAGCCCGTCATGATGTGTTTTTGTTTTTGCACGCCGATACCCAACTGCCCGAAAATGCAGTGGCGAATATTCAGTCAGGTCTACAATCGTCCAGCAAGGTGTGGGGCCGATTTGATGTGCGCTTAAGTGGATCGCACTTCATGTTTCGGGTCATCGAGAAGATGATGAATTGGCGTTCCTGTCTCACGGCCGTGGCGACTGGGGATCAGGCCATTTTCGTTAAGCGAGATGTTTTTGAGCAGATTAGCGGCTTTGAACCGCTCCCTTTGATGGAAGATATTGCACTGTCCAAGTCACTTAGAAAAAAAACGCGTCCTGTATGTATACACGAAACGGTGACCACCTCCAGTCGAAGGTGGGAAGCGTTTGGCATCTGGAAAACAATCTTCCTCATGTGGCGATTACGTCTGGCCTATTTTTTAGGGACGAGCCCCGAGAAACTTTCACATCGCTACCGTTTCGGAAATAAATGAATCCTTCTGAGCAACTCCTTATTGTCTTTGCCAAAGCCCCTCTGCGTGGAGAGGTCAAGACTCGATTGGGAAAGGAGATCGGATTCGAACAGAGCGCTGCAATTCATAAAGATCTGGTGGAAGACACCTTACGGCGAACAATTTCGAATAAGTGGCAAACACAGCTGTGGTGTACCCCCACGATAGAACATGTATTTTTCCAATACCTGGCTACCCGGTTTAGTATTGAAAGACATCTTCAATCAGGGGCCGATTTGGGGGAGCGCATGTTGAATGCCATTGAATACGGATTAAGACATTTTAAGCGGGTAGTGCTCATTGGAACAGATTGCCCCCTGATTGAACAGGAATTGATTGACGAGGCATTTCAACAGTTAAAAAACGGCTGCGATGTCATTATTACTCCTGCCGAAGATGGCGGATATGTGCTAATCGGGGCAAAAAAAATAGAAGAATCCGTTTTTTCAAACATAGAGTGGGGTACCGCTGCCGTGTTGTCTGCGACCGAGAGCAGACTTGCGGCGTCTGACTTGAACTGGAAAAAAACGAAAACTCTCTGGGACATTGATGAGTTAGTGGATTGGCAACGCTACCAAGGCATGGTGAACGGCTTTGGTCTATAGGGGGCGTTGACTGGTCTGAGTGAGTTGTTGCTCAACGCTATTGAGCAGCGTTTCGTAGTCCAAGGGTTTTTGTAGAAAACAGATGGATTTTTTCTTTAATTCATTAGGCTCAATATTTTGACTGTAACCGCTGCACAATATCACAGGTAAGCGCGGGTTTTCCACTCTAAGTAAATCTACCAGTTCCAGCCCCGTTAGTTTTGGCATGGTTTGATCAGTGATGACCAGGGAGAAGCGCTTAGGGTTGACACGAAACAGCTGCAATGCCTTTTTTGAGTCCGTAATGGCAGAGACAATATACCCTTTTTGAGTGAGTAATTCCTCAAGAAATTTCGCTATGCTGGGCTCATCATCAACGACGAGCACTTCATTGTGAACGCCATTTAAATTTGCACTTGTAATAATGACGTTGTCAGGTAACTTGCGCTGCTCATTAGAAA
>JAOUPJ010000363.1 GCA_029879945.1 Gammaproteobacteria bacterium | reverse complement strand
TTTCCACCAACGCCTTTTTGCACTCCATCATACCCGCGCCAGTTCGCTCGCGAAGTTCTTTTACTAGTGCAGCTGAAATAGCCATTTATCTATCCTCTTCACAAATTCGTTTCTTATCTGAAAATCGATGGGTCACTGTTAAAACAGGACCCACCGATTTGTTCGATATGCCAAAACCCTTCTATCTACTCAAACAAACTACCAGTCGGCAGTTGACTTATTCAGCAGATTTCTTGGCGGCAGTCTTTTTGGCAGGAGCCTTTTTTGCCACTGTCTTTTTCTTGGCAGCGGTCTTTTTCTTGGCAGCAGGAGCCGCAGCAAGCGCTTCGTCGCCTTCTTCCAACGCTTCGACTTCCACGAAATCGTCTTCTGTTCCCGTGGCAATAGCGGAAGATGAACGCCCTTCAACAACGGCATCTGCTACCGCTTTGGCGTAAAGGCGAATTGAGCGCATGGCATCATCATTACCTGGAATGATGTAGTCCACATTGTTCGGGCTGTTATTGGTGTCCACTACGCCAACAACTGGAATTCCAATCTTGACTGCCTCGGCCACAGCATTCTTTTCGTGGCCTACGTCAACAACGAAAAGCACGTCTGGCATGCCATTCATGTTTTTGATGCCACCCAGGCTACGTTCCAGTTTTTCCATCTCACGATTCAACATGAGGACTTCTTTCTTGCCCAAACGGTCAAAACGACCATCTTTGGACATGTCTTCCAATTCTTTCAAACGACGGATAGATTGCTTAACCGTTTTGAAATTGGTGAGCATGCCGCCCAACCAACGGAAATTCACGTAGGGCATACCCGCACGTCGGGCTTCTTCCTCAATGATCTGCTGGGCAGAATGTTTAGTGCCCACAAACATGACTGTGCCGCCTTTGGCAGCCACTTTGCCGATGAAATTCAAGGCATCTTTGAAAAGAGGAAGGGTCTTTTCCAGGTTGATGATATGGATCTTATTACGATCACCGAAGATATAGTTCCCCATCTTGGGGTTCCAGAAACGGGTCTGATGACCAAAATGGACACCAGCCTCCAACATCTGCCGCATGGTTACGTCAGGCATGAGATACTCCTTAATGTGTAGGGTTGGACCTCCGCACACCCCATGTTCCGACCCGGTTTCCCAGGCACCCCAGACCATGTGTCGGTATGCGTGTGGATTAAAAATTGAAAGCGGTGATTTATACCACAAAACCACCCAAGACCTCAATTTTCCTGGCCCGAATCAGCAAAAAACCCTCCGAGACTCTCAACTTAACCCCTGGAATGGGGTACCATTTGACCCTATTCCAAAATGTGAGGTCCGCTGGCTCCATGTCTGTCGTGATAAAAACTGCCGAAGAAATCGAAAAGATGCGCGTGGCCGGACGACTCGCGGCCGAAGTCCTTGAAATGATTGGCCCCCACGTGGAGGCCGGCGTCACCACCAACGAACTGGATCGCATCTGCCATGACTACATTGTCAATGAACAAAAGGCAATTCCGGCACCGTTGAACTATAAAGGCTTCCCCAAGTCCATCTGCACCTCTATCAACCACCAGATCTGCCACGGCATCCCCAGTGATAAGCGACTGAAAAAAGGCGATATTATCAATATAGACATCACCGTAATCCATGAAGGCTATCATGGTGACACCAGCAAGATGTTTTATGTGGGAGAGCCCAGCATCATCGCCAAGCGCGTCACTGAAGTCAGCCATACCTGCCTATGGAAAGGCATAGACCTGGTCAAACCGGGTATTCGCTTGGGTGATATAGGCCATGCCATTCAACTCTATGCCGAAGGCAACGGCTGTAGCGTGGTACGCGAGTTTTGTGGGCATGGAATAGGCAAGGACTTCCACGAAGAGCCTCAGGTACTGCACTACGGCAGGCCGGGGACTGGCCTGGAGTTGCAGCCCGGCATGACATTTACCATTGAACCCATGATCAATGCTGGCAGACGTCATATGAAGGTATTGAAAGACGGATGGACTGCGGTCACCAAGGACCACTCCCTCTCCGCCCAATGGGAGCACACAATCTTGGTGACTGAGATGGGACACGAGATACTCACCCTGAGATCGGAAGAGAAGGACTAGCCACTCAATCCTATGCTAGCGCTTTTTAATCGTAACGAGTTTGCTACAGCACTGGAGAAGTCCAAGACATCGCTGCCGGTATACAGAAAGGCTGTCGCCACCATACGTGATCAGCTCAAGACCCACTTCAAAGCGGGGGCCGATATCGAAGAATTGATCCATGGCCGCGCACAGGCTGTGGACTACTTGCTACAAGGTGTCTGGGAACAATTCTTCGCCCGCAATAATGAACAAATCGCCCTCGTGGCGGTGGGAGGCTATGGTCGCGGCGAACTCCACCCCGGTTCAGACATAGACCTGCTCATTCTCCTCAAAGAGGACGACCACGGCGTTTTTCAATCCGAGATAGAAGGCTTTATCACCTTTAGCTGGGACGTGGGACTGGAAATATCCCACAGTGTGCGTTCCCTGCGTGAATGTAGTGAAGAAGCCGCCAAGGACATCACCATCATTACCAATCTGATGGAAGCCCGACTGCTCTGTGGGCCTGCCTCCCTATTGGAAGCCATGAGCGCCGCTATCGCACCGGAAAAAATCTGGCCCAGCAAAGCCTTTTTTGAAGCCAAATGGCAAGAACAGATAAACCGGCACAACAAGTTTCACGAAACGATCTACAATCTGGAACCCAATATAAAAGAAAGCCCTGGAACGCTGCGTGATATCCAGACCATTCAATGGGTGACCATGCGTCACTTCCGAGACACCACATTGCACGACCTGGTGAAACGGGACTTTCTGACTGAAGCTGAATTCCAAACCTTGATCAGTGCGCGAAACTTTTTATGGAAAGTGCGTTTTGCCCTGCACATCATCACCAACCGACGCGAGGATCGATTGCTCTTCGACTACCAACGTACCGTCGCAGAACTATTGAACTATGAGGACGAACGCGCTCCCAGCGCACTGGATACCGATGCCGGTGAGCACTGGAGTCGCGCCGCCGACGGTCATAGGTTGGGAGTGGAGCTGTTCATGAAAAGCTACTACCGAACAGTCATGGAAATCTCTCAGCTCAATGCCATGCTCTTGCAACTGGGTTTGGA
>JAOUPJ010000362.1 GCA_029879945.1 Gammaproteobacteria bacterium | reverse complement strand
GCCTTTACATTGCGAACCGGCAGTAACCTTTTCAAACAGACCCAAGTCTTTCAGCATTTCAGAGCCGTAAAACTTGAATATCCCTTCGGTCAAAGGATTAGGATGAGACTGAACAATATCATCACGACCTAGATCTTTCGGCCCCTTGATATTTTTTGGATTCCCCTTGGCAACCATCAATTCCAGCTTGTTGTGGATATAGATGATGTGGTTATCCATCTTGCCTTCTTGCTTGAGCTTTTTAAGATGCTTAAGATTCACACTGGCATACAGATCGGGATTCATGGCAGTCTTTTTACCATTAATCTCACCTTGCTTTAGAATCTGATTTTTTAGAATCTGCCCGGGTGGAATAGTTTCTACATAGACCGTTTTGATATCGGAGTTCTTGCTTTGAAAATCCTTGATCAGTTCTTCCATAACCATGAACTGATTACCCGCCAGATACATCACTAGATCAGAGTCGTAGGAGTCAGCAATATCGCCATATTCAATCTTTCCGTCAGAATGAAAGGTGCGGTAGTCATGTCCATGTCCCGCATCCTTTTTGTCTTCTGCGACCCCAGTTGTCGCAAAACCGACCGATACGGTCAGCAAGGCGGTTAAAATACTCAATCTAAGTTTCATTTTTAGCCCTCTTTAGATAATAATCCACAAACCGGTACAGACGCCGATAAATTTGAGGTAGAATAACACTCGGCATAGCAAAGAAAACACATAAACAAGTCTATCCTCATATAAATATTTTTCTAGGCATCTCTGCAATTAATGCATAAATTAATTTTCCACAGCCCTGAATTCCCCATCCTAAAGCTGGAAAAACTCACTGCTTTACTTGGTAAAGCCCCAGCACACAAAGGTCGCTTCCATATGGTGGAGTTGGCCGACAACCCGGGTAGTGAGCTGATTTTGAAGTCGGCTCAGCTGGGAAGTTGTGATGTAAGCCTCATTCCCAATATAAATAGCATTCCAGAGATAAAATTAGTGATCTCTGATATGGATTCCACCTTTATCAATATTGAGTGCGTAGACGAGATTGCGGATTTCGTTGGGAAAAAACAACAGGTCTCAGAAATTACCGAAGCCGCCATGCGTGGTGAGCTCGATTTTAAGCAATCACTCACAAAACGAGTAGGACTACTTGGTGGCATAGACGAAACTGCGTTGAACGAAATCTATTTAAATCGGCTGCGTTTGAATCCAGGTGCCGAGCAGATGCTTAAGGGCTTGGCGGATAGAAAGGTAAAGTTTGCGCTCGTCTCCGGGGGTTTTACCTTTTTCACCAGTCGTTTAAAAGAAAAATACGCATTGGATTTTGCAAAGGCAAATGAATTAGAAATCATCAACGGCAAGCTTACAGGCCGCGTACTGGGAGACATCGTCGACGGCGAAGCAAAACGTAACTATTTGCTACAGCTTTGCCAAGAGCTGGAGATAACACCAAAGCAAGCCATTGCCGTTGGCGACGGGGCGAATGATTTGCTTATGATGAAAGAGTCGGGTGTAGGCGTAGCCTATCGCGCAAAACCCAAAGTCCAAGAACAAGTCAGTAGCCGACTCAATATAGCAGACCTGAGTGCCATACTGGATATCGTCGACGTGCTTTCTTAGAAAACCACGTTCAGCATAATAATCAATACCACTAGAAATAAGCCCGTCATAATACCTCCGGCTCGCATAAAGTCTTTCACACGATAGCCCGCTGGGCCCATAATCAAGGCATTGACCTGATGGGTAGGGATAAGGAACGAGTTGGAAACGGCAAGCGCGACGGTCAATGCAAAAATTCTCGGATCCGCGCCTACCCCTAAAGCGATATTTACAGCCAGGGGAACAAGTAACACCACGGCACCCACGTTGGACATGACCAAGGTGAAGAATGTTGCCAGCACGGCCAAGGCCAACTGCAGACCCCAAACCGGCACCCCATCCAATAAACTTAGAACTTGATGCGCTATCCACGCAGCCGTTCCACTCGTCTCAACTGCCATCCCTAACGGGATAAGACTGGCCAAGAGAAATACGGTCTTCCAACTCACCGACTCATACGCCTCGTCTATGGTTAGAACACCCGAAATTATCATTCCCATCGCACCTACAAATAGAGCGATGGATAATTTCAAATCGGAAAAAATAATCAGGCTAAGCGCAATGGCGAAAAACAACAAGGCGAATCCAGCCTTGTGTGGACGCATCTCTTCACGGGGAAAATCGGTTGTTACGACGAATTGTCTGTTTTTTTCCAGCGCAGCCAGATCTTCCCAGGTACTATGTAACACCAGGGTATCACCCGCTTTCAAAGGAATATCGCGCAGGTTTTCAGTTAACACCGATTCGTCGCGAAAAATAGCCAACACGCTCGTGCCGTATGTCTTACGCATACGCATTTCTCTGAGTGTCTTACCTAGATGTACACTGCTGGGAGGAACAACCACTTCAGAAATACCAGCAATACCAGGGCTCAAAACCGCACCGAAATTATTTAATTGGGGTAACAGAGAAAGATTGTATTCGTTAACAAATTTTTCTAAGGCCTGCTTTTTTCCGAGCAAGGCCAGAATAGTCGCTGCACGTATCGTTTCATCTCGGGGTGGAGCAAGATGTATGGAATCGCCGTTGCGACTGGCGAGTATAAACAGATTTCCAGCCAAGGCCTCAATCTGCTCCATATTCATTCCAACCAGAGGACTACCTCCCGGCACCCGCACTTCATACAGATCACCTTCAATTCCATAGACTCTTTTAAAGTATTCCATGGTAGAACCGGAAGCGTCTTCCATCTTCCCTTCGGCTATGGGCAACACAAAGCGGCCCGCCAAAACGAAATAAATGATTCCGGTCGCAACCAATGCAATACCTACTGGGGTCACCTCAAACAGGCTGAAAGTCTCCATAGGAGCAACACCCTTATCCAACAGACCCTGATTGGAAGCGAGAATCAAATCGTTTAGAAGGATAAGTGGACTAGACCCCACCATGGTCATCGTGCCTCCGAGGATGGCACAAAAGCCCATGGGCATAAGCAACCTGGACATGGGGATTTTTGTCTTTGCGGATATACGTGCAACTACGGGCAGAAACAACGCCGCTGCTCCCACGTTTTGCATAAAGCTGGAAATAATTCCTACGGTGCCCGAAAT
>JAOUPJ010000361.1 GCA_029879945.1 Gammaproteobacteria bacterium | reverse complement strand
TTGCAGATAGTTAGAAAATCGTCTGCCTTTAGTGATGCACCACCAATCAGGCCACCATCAATATCACTTTGTGAAAACAGAGTTTCAGCATTTTCTGCATTCACGCTTCCACCGTAAAGGACACGAACTGCATTTGCCACATTGCTGTCTTGCTTGGCCAACCAAGCGCGGATGAAGGCATGCACTTCCTGAGCCTGTTCAGGGCTAGCAGTTTTGCCTGTGCCGATGGCCCAAACCGGTTCGTATGCAATCACTGAGTTCAACAGTGATTTTATGCCGCATGCCGAAACCACAGCCGCCATCTGGCGTTCCACGACTTGTTCCGTCACATTGCTCTCACGTTCTTCCAGGGTCTCACCAATACAAAGTATAGGTATCAGCCCGCCCTTCTGTGCAGCTGCGAATTTTTCGGCGACGACCTGGTCGGTTTCGCCATAGAGCGTACGACGCTCAGAGTGGCCCACAATGGCATATTTGCAGGCAAAATCATTGAGCATACTCGCGGAAATCTCTCCGGTGTAGGCACCCGCTTCTTCTTTGGCGATGTTTTGCGAGCCCCAGGCAATATTACTGCCTTCCAGCAACTGAGCGACTTCGGGGAGATAGACAAAAGGCGGACAGACAGCCACTTCGGCGTTTGATACCGTGCTTATCCCGCTTAAAATCCCATCAATCAGCGACTTAACGCTGTCTTTGGAGCCATTCATTTTCCAATTGCCGGCTACGAATGGTGTACGCATACCTTTCCCCTTCTACTCCGGAAAACGGGGAAGCTTAAACGTACGGGATAAAAAAAGCAACTCTTTGGGAGTGTTCCGAAAATTGCAGTGCCTGCCCTATTTTTTCAGCGCCTTTTCCACTTCCGCAGCCAGTTCCTTGGCCAGCATGCTGACCTCGGCGGGATTGTTCCCTTCCACCATAACTCGCACTACCGGTTCAGTGCCAGAGGGGCGCAACAGGACTCGGCCATTTCCTTCCAACTTGTCTTCCACCTTCTTCACGGCATTGGCAATGGTTTCATTGCCATTGATATTCGGCTTCTCACTCACACGCACATTGATCATGGTCTGGGGATACTTGCGCATACCCATCTTGAGTTCGTGCAGAGTACGGCCACTGTCTACCATAGCGTTGACTACCTGCAATGCGGCACAGATGCCGTCTCCCGTTGTGGTGCGATCCAAGCAGATGATGTGGCCAGAGGACTCGCCACCGATTTTCCAGTCGTTGTTTTTCAGCGATTCCAGCACATAGCGGTCACCCACATTGGCGCGTTCAAAGGGAACCTTGTTACGTTGTAGTGCCTGCTCCAGGCCAAAATTGGTCATGAGCGTGCCTACCACGCCGCCCTGTAACTCGCCCTTGAGGCGGCGAGATTCGGCGATAATAAAAAGCAACTCGTCACCATCCACAACTTCGCCTTTGTCATCCACCATGATGACGCGATCACCGTCCCCGTCGAAGGCCACACCGAAATCGGCCTTCTCGTGTAAGACCTTTTCCTGTAGTAGTCGTGGATGAGTCGACCCACATTCCAGGTTGATGTTGATGCCATCAGGCTGGTTTCCAATGGCGACGACATGGGCGCCCAGTTCCTTAAACACCGGCGGGCCCACATGGTAGGTTGCCCCATTGGCACAATCCACCACCACCTTGAGTCCTCGAAACTCGGTAGCCAGTGGTATGGTGCTTTTACAAAATTCGATATAACGACCACCCGCATCGTGGACCCGCGCGGCACGTCCCAACTCCGAAGAGCTGACCGTGGTCATTGGCTTGTCTATTTCGGCTTCGATTTCATGCTCAATCTCATCGGGGAGCTTGGTGCCCATATGAGAGAAAAACTTGATCCCATTGTCTTCAAACGGATTGTGAGAAGCACTGATTACGATACCCGCTTTGGCATGCAGGGTTCGTGTGAGATAGGCGATAGCGGGTGTGGGCATAGGGCCCAAGAGACGGATATCCACCCCGGCAGCAACCAGACCCGCCTGCAGCGCAGACTCAAACAGGTAACCTGAAACACGGGTGTCCTTACCTATAACGACTTTGCGTTTTCCTTCCCCTTCTCTAGCCAGGACTCGGCCCGCGGCCCAGCCCAGTTTCATCATAAATTCGGGATCGATAGGAGAAGTGCCGACGGTTCCGCGTATACCGTCTGTTCCAAAATAGCGTCTTTCCAATGCTGTACTCCGTTACTCGTCTATTCTAATTGGTATGCAATATATCGGCAGTTTAACTATGTATATTCACCGATTGCTTTCATCGCCGCCAAAACCTTCAGTGCATCGACTGTTTCAGCGACGTCATGGACGCGAATTATGTCAGCTCCCTGGATTCTTGCAAGTACGGCGGCCGCCAAACTTCCCGCCAAGCGCTTATCCACAGGCCGATCCAGAATCGCGCCCAGAGTTGATTTACGCGACACCCCTATCAGAACCGGGCAACCCAGATCCCGAAATCGCGCCAGGCCGTAAAGCAAGGCCATGTTCTGCTCCACTGTTTTACCAAAACCAAAACCGGGGTCAACAATGATTTTATCTTTGGCAATTCCCGCATTGACTGCCGCCTGTACCCGCTCACTGAGAAACCGGTACACGTCTTCCACCACGTTACTATATCGAGGATTGGCTTGCATGGTTCGTGGCTCACCCTGCATGTGCATAATGCACACAGGAACCTCCAATTCTACGGCCGCCTCCAATGCACCGGGCGTACGCAAGCCATAGACATCATTCACGAGACTCGCGCCGGCCTTTACTGCCTCACGCATCACTTCTGGCTTGCTGGTGTCTATGGAAATAGGAATTTGACTGTGTTCGCGTATGGCCCGTATCGCTGGAATGACCCGCTCCAACTCCTGTTCGGCGGTAACAGGTAGAGCGCCCGGCCGGGTAGACTCGCCCCCTATATCGATTATAGAGGCCCCTTCTTGCTCCATTCGTCGGGCCTGCTCCGCTGCATTTTCAGCAGACAAAAACAAACCCCCGTCTGAAAAAGAATCGGGGGTTATGTTCAGGATGCCCATGATCTGGGCTTGATCCGCCTTGAGCCAACTGCGCTCAGATCTTTCGATCATACGAAACTAGTTTTGGTTGATTGGACCACCGATTTCGCCGCCGCCGGGTGACTTATCACCTTTTTGC
>JAOUPJ010000002.1 GCA_029879945.1 Gammaproteobacteria bacterium | reverse complement strand
CCTGGTTGCAAACGTAACAATCTATGACGATGTACAAATCGGATCAAGGGTACTGATCCATGGCGGTTCGGTCATTGGGAGTGATGGCTTTGGCAATGCCAAAGATGGGGAGAAATGGGTCAAGATTCCTCAGTTGGGTCGGGTAATCGTGGGAGACGACGTGGAAATCGGTGCCAATGTGGCCATCGATCGAGGTGCGATTAAAGACACCCTCATAGGCAATGGCACCAAGATCGATAATCTGGTCCATATTGCTCATAATGTTCAAGTGGGTGAGCACTGTGCTATCGCCGGCTTGGTTGGCATTGCTGGCAGTGCCAAACTGGGTAAGAATGTGGCCATCGGTGGGGCTTCCGCCATGACCGGACACATCACCATCTGTGATAATGTGATGTTTACAGGCATGTCCATGATTACCCGTAGTACCCGTGAGCCTGGCGTGTATTCTTCCGGGATGCCCGCAGAGCCTAATGCTGTTTGGCGAAAAAATGTTGCTCGTTTCCGACGTCTGGAAAAGCTTGAAAATAAGCTTAAAGAGATGGAAGATCGGCTTAAGAGTTTTGAAGCGGAAAAGGTTTAAGAGGTGTCTCGTTTGGAATCGAGTGGAATTAAGGAAATATTGGATCTGCTCCCTCATCGCTATCCATTCCTGTTGGTAGATCGAATTACCGAGATGGAATCTGGGGTTTATCTCAAGGCCATCAAGAATGTCACCATTAATGAACCGTATTTTATTGGGCACTTCCCACAGAAGCCGGTCATGCCTGGAGTGCTCATCATTGAGGCCCTGGCTCAGGCCACCGGTCTATTGGCCTTTGAGGCAATCGGTAGAACACCGGACAGCAAAAAACTGATTTACCTGGTGGGCATCGATAATGCCCGTTTCAAGTCTCCCGTAGAACCGGGTGATCAGATAGAATTATTCGTAGAGCATGTAAAGAATTCCCGGGGAATCTGGAAGTTCAAGGCCCAGGCCCTGGTGGCAGGTAATGTAGTAGCGAGCGCAGATCTCATGTGCGCTGAAAAGGACGCGGAATAGTGATACATCCTACCGCTGTGATCGATCCCAAAGCGGAAATTGATCAAAACGTAGAGATTGGGGCCTACTCAATCGTGGGAAAGGGCGTGCAAATCGCCGCCGGAAACAAGATCGGCCCCCATGTCGTGATACAGGGGCCCACCCAGTTAGGCGAAAATAACACCATTTTCCAATTCGCTTCCATCGGTGGCGCGCCCCAAGACAAGAAATACGCCGACGAAGAGACCACCCTGGTCATAGGTTCCGGAAACACTATCCGGGAGTTTGTCACCATCAATCGGGGAACCACGCAAGACCGCGGCAGCACTATCATTGGCGACAACAACTGGATCATGGCCTACGTGCATATTGCGCATGACTGTGTCATCGGTAATAACACCACATTTGCCAATAGCGCCTCTTTGGCTGGCCATGTGTATGTGGACGACTACGCCATCCTGGGGGGCTTTACGCTGGTTCACCAGTTTTGCCGCATCGGAGCGCATTGTTTTACTGCCATGAACAGCGTGATCTCCAAGGATGTGCCTCCCTATGTTATGGTTTCTGGTCATATGGCCGAGACACACGGGCTGAACACTGAAGGCTTGAAACGACGTGGGTTCAGCAGTGAGGCCCTGGTGGGACTCAAGCGTGCCTACAAAACCCTTTACCGTTCTGGAAAGACACTGAAAGAGGCCCTGGTGGACCTGGAAGAACAAGCCAATCAGACCCATGAAGTGGCCGAGTTGGTGAAATTCCTTAAGCAGGTCACTCGGGGTATCGTTCGTTAGTCCTCTCCGAGGGATGGGAAAGAATACACTCACAATAGCCATGGTCTGTGGTGAGACCTCCGGGGATATCCTGGGTGCAGGCTTGATCCAGGCCATTCGCAAGAAATATCCCGATAGTCATTTTCTAGGTATCCCTGGCCCTCAAATGATAGCCGCGGGATGTGAAGAACTCTATCCCATGGAGCGCCTTGCGGTGATGGGTTTTGGGCCCGAAGTTCTGCGCCGAATACCGGAGCTGTTGGGAATCCGCAAGAGACTGGCTCAGCAATTCATTCAAGATCCGCCGGACGTCTTTATCGGAATCGACGCCCCGGATTTTACCTTGAGTCTGGAGCGCAGCCTGTTTGAAGCCAGGATTCCGACTGTCCACTACGTCAGTCCCTCTGTTTGGGCCTGGCGCCAATACCGGGTGAAGAAGATCGTCCGCTCCATGAATCTGATGTTGACGCTCTTTCCCTTCGAACCCGATTTTTACAAACAATTCGGGCTGGAGGCGAAGTTTGTCGGCCATCCCTTGGCAGATCAGATGCCACTGGAACCTGATAAGGCCACACTGAGGGCGAAATTCGGTATGGCAGAGGGTGAGCCCTGGGTCGCCTTGTTGCCTGGTTCGCGTAGCAATGAAGTGAAACGACTGGCACCCGTTATGTTACAAACCGCCCGCTATCTTGTCCAAAAACGACAAGATTTCCGCTTTGTCATCCCATGCGCGAACGCCCGAGCACGTGAGCAAATTGAAGCGGCGATCGTCGCAGAAGGGCAGGGCCTAGCCATAAAGTTGCTCGATGGACAGTCTCGTGAAGTGATGACAGCCGCCGACTGCATACTGCTCGCATCAGGGACCGCGACGCTGGAGGGTCTGTTGGCCAAGACACCCATGGTTGTCACCTACAAACTCTCGCCCTTCAGTTATTGGTTGATGAAAAAATTGGCAAAAGTAAAACATGTCTCTCTGGCTAATCTACTGGCGGAGGAACCTCAAATTCCTGAGTTGTTACAAGATGATGCACAGCCAGCGAAGCTGGGTGAGGCGGTTTTATACTGGTTTTTGGATAAAAATCGAACAAAAAAGAGCATTGAAACCTTCTACCAGATTCATACACAATTGCGACAGGGAGCCAGTGAACGGGCTGCGGCGGCGGTTTTGGAACTGATTGGGAAGTAATAATGCAAAGAACCATTGGGAATATAACGCACGCCCGATTTGTGGCTGGCGTGGACGAAGTGGGACGGGGACCGTTGGCCGGAGCGGTGATCGCGGCAGCCGTGATCTTAGATCCTACGCACCCCATCGAAGGGCTGGCCGATTCTAAACAGCTTTCAGAGAAACAACGCGACCGACTCTACCAGGAAATTTGTCGCAACGCCCTGGCCTGGAATGTGGGTCGGGCCGAGGTGGAAGAAATCGATAGGCTCAACATCCTCAACGCCTCTTTACTTGCCATGAAGCGCGCCGTGGACGGTCTAAAAATCAAACCCGATTTGGCCCTGGTGGATGGTAATCGCGTGCCGGATGGGTTACCCTGTAGCGCAAGAAGCATCGTCAAGGGGGACTCCCTAGTCGCCGCCATATCTGCCGCCTCAATCGTGGCAAAGGTATTTCGCGATAGAGAGATGTTGGTGCTAGATACGACCTACCCGGGGTATGGATTGGCCAGACACAAGGGCTACCCGACCAAGAGCCATATAGCGGCCATCGGGAAATTGGGGGTAACACCAATTCATAGGCGTTCATTCAGACCAGTGAAGCAGGCTCTGACAGGTTACAACGTGTCTCAGTCAATTAAGGAAGTTTGATCCCCGCGGCATGGATGCTTCGTTCGTTCATTTAAAGTGTCACACCGAGTTTTCGCTTGTCGACGGTATCGTACGGGTCAAACCCTTAATGGGTGCCGTGCGTGAGGCATGGATGCCTGCCGTCGCTTTAACAGACCAATCCAATCTCTTTGCCATGGTCAAGTTCTACCGAGCTGCCCTAGCCACCGGCGTTAAACCCATTATCGGTGTCGATGCCTACCTGCAAAATGATAAAGATCTGAATGCCCCGCATCGCGTCACCTTATTGTGTAAGCATACTGAAGGTTACCGGCGTTTGGCTGAGCTTGTCTCCCGCTCTTACACCGAAGGGCAGCGCCATGGCCGTGCTGTGATGCAGTACGACTGGCTGACCCAGGAGATGACTTCAGGTCTGATCGCCCTCTCTGGTGGTCGTGAGGGAGACGTGGGCCGTGCTCTATTGAATTCTGACCCGTCTCAGGTTTCCCAGTTACTCACGTTCTGGCAGGATCGTTTTCCCGATAGTTTTTACCTGGAGTTACAACGTACCGGTCGCCCCAATGAAGAAGACTACAATGCATTGGCGGTTTCTCTGGCCTTGGAAAATGATTTACCTGTGGTCGCCACCAACGACGTCATGTTTCTCCAGCAGGACGACTTCGAGGTGCATGAGGCACGCGTTTGTATCCACGATGGCCGCACCCTGGACGACCCACGACGACCCCGTCGTTACACCGATCAACAGTATTTGCGTAGCCCGCAAGAGATGGCGGAGTTATTCGCCGACTTGCCCGAAGCGCTGGCCAACACCGTCGAGATCGCCAAGCGCTGCAATGTGGAACTGACCCTGGGTGAAAATTTTCTACCCAACTTCCCCGTGCCCGAGGGCATGACCGTCGACGATTTTCTCAGAGCCGAGTCTCACAAAGGTCTAGAGGCGCGTCTTGAAATTCTGTTGGACAAGGCCGATCCCAAATACGCAGAGAAGCGCAAAGAATATATAGCCCGCCTGGACTGGGAACTGGATACGATCATCCAGATGGGTTTCCCCGGCTACTTCCTCATCGTTGCCGACTTCATTCGTTGGGCCAAGGAACACGGCATCCCCGTGGGGCCGGGACGGGGTTCGGGGGCGGGTTCCCTCGTGGCCTACGCCCTGACCATCACCGATCTGGACCCACTGGAATACGATCTGCTGTTTGAGCGCTTTCTTAATCCGGAACGGGTCTCCATGCCCGACTTTGATATCGATTTCTGTATGGAAAATCGCGATCGCGTTATCGAATACGTTTCGCAACACTATGGACGAGACCGCGTTTCCCAGATCATCACCTACGGCACCATGGCGGCCAAGGCGGTGGTGCGCGATGTGGGCCGGGTACTAGGCCATCCCTATGGTTTTGTTGATAAAATTGCCAAACTCATTCCCTTCGAAATCGGGATCACCCTAGAAAAGGCACTAGACCAGGAGGAGGCCCTGCGCCAGCGCTACACCGATGAGGAAGAGGTGCAGACCATGATTGATCTGGCCCGCTCCCTGGAAGGCATCACCCGTAATGCAGGCAAGCATGCGGGAGGGGTGGTTATCGGGCCCACGGCGCTCACCGATTTTTCGCCGCTGTATTGCGAGGAGAATGGAGACTCGCTCGTTACCCAATTCGATAAGGACGATGTGGAGGCAGTGGGCCTGGTCAAGTTCGATTTTCTGGGTCTGCGCACCCTCACGATCATCGATTGGGCGGTGAAAAATATCATCAAGTCTCGGGGAGAGCAGGTAGACATCACCCGCATTCCGCTCGATGATGCGCACACATTCAAGTTATTGCAGGCCTGCCAGACCACCGCTGTGTTCCAGTTGGAATCTCGTGGCATGAAGGAATTGATCGGCAGGCTGCAACCCGATTCCTTCGAAGACATTATCGCCCTGGTGGCCCTGTTCCGACCGGGTCCCTTGCAATCGGGCATGGTGGACGACTTCATCAATCGTAAGCATGGCCGCGCCAGGGTGGAATATCCCCATCCGGATCTGGAGCCCATACTCAAACCCACCTACGGTGTTATCCTCTACCAGGAGCAGGTCATGCAGATCGCCCAGGTATTGGCAGGCTACACCCTGGGGGCCGCCGATATGCTGCGCCCAGCCATGGGTAAGAAGAAACCCGAGGAGATGGCCAAGCAGCGCGAGATCTTCACTCAGGGGGCTCTGGCGCGCGGTATCGATGAAAAGCTGGCTACCTATATATTTGATTTGATGGAAAAATTTGCCGGTTATGG
The DNA here is from genome assembly GCA_029879945.1 of Gammaproteobacteria bacterium. Lineage (GTDB taxonomy): Bacteria > Pseudomonadota > Gammaproteobacteria > S012-40 > S012-40 > JAOUPJ01. The sequence goes on along the minus strand of JAOUPJ010000002.1, from coordinate 28,399 downwards.
TTTTAACAAATCGCACTCGGCGGCCTACGCCCTGGTCTCCTACCAAACCGCCTGGCTCAAGGCCCATTACCCGGCCGAGTTCATGGCGGCCGTGCTGTCGGCCGATTTGGACAACACCGACAAAGTGGTGGGCTTGATCGAGGAATGTCGAACCATGGGGCTTCCTGTTGTCCCTCCCGATGTGAATTCCTGTGATTACCCCTTTACAGTGGAAAACCAGAATATCTATTACGGTTTGGGTGCCATCAAGGGTGTGGGCGAGTCTGCCATATTGGCCATCAAAGACGAGCGCCTGCTCAATGGGGTCTACCCGCAACTTTTCGATTTTTGTAAACGCGTCGATCTGAAAAAACTAAACCGACGGGCTCTGGAAACCCTGATCAAATCCGGTGCCATGGACAAGCTGGGTCCTAATCGGGCCACGCTTATGTCCACCCTGAGTAGCGCCTTGCAGACTGCCGAGCAACACAAAGAGGCGCTCAGTACCGGGCAAAATGACCTGTTTGGTTTTAGTGATGAACAAGCAACGGAACAGGCTGTGGTCTGGAATGAGCAAGATGAATGGCAAGAGCAGCGACGCCTGGAGTTGGAAAAGGAATCACTGGGTCTCTATCTCTCCGGGCACCCCCTGGATCGCTGGCAGAGTGAGATAGATCAGTTTGTCACGCATAAGCTGGCCAAGCTCCCCACAGAAAAATATCAAAATGCCGTGTTGGCCGGTCTGATTCTGGGTGTGCGCACGAGAAAGACCAAACGGGGCGACACCATGGCCATTCTTACCGTGGACGACAAAACGGCCCGTCAAGAATTTACATTATTTTCAGATGCTTATAGTAAATATGCCGAGCAGGTGCAGGTGGACAAGATCTTCGTTTTTGTCGCCGATGTGGGTATAGACGATTTCAGCGGTGGCATGCGAGTCAATGTGAAAGAGGTTTTTGATATCCCTGCCGCCAGAAATCTGTATGCCAAGCGCCTGATCATTCGTGCAAACGAAAAACTGGCAGGTAACGGTTTTGTTCACTCCTTGCAGGGTATTCTGAAGGAACACCAGGAGGGCTCGTGCCCAGTGATTATCGATTATCAAAATTCCACGGGACGTGGCAGTCTACGTCTGCCCGCCCAGTGGTCTGTCTCACCAAACGAGTCGGCTTTAACGCAGATTAAAAGATTGGTCGGGGCGGAGAATGTGGATTTGCAATATCGTTAGGCGGCGCAAAGTTTGTATAGCGATTCATTTTCTAAGTTGTTATATAATTAACAGATATTCGAAACGGTAGAGAGAAGATGCATTTAAATTTCCTGGAATTTGAACAGCCGATTGCCGAGCTGGAAGCCAAAATTGAAGAACTACGTTATGTAGGCAACGATACCGAAATCAATATTTCAGATGAAATTCAACGTTTGGAATCAAAAAGTAAGAATTTAACCAAGCAAATCTTCTCCTCCTTGAGTGCAGGCCAGATATCCCAATTGGCCAGGCACCCGCGTCGACCCTACACGCAAGATTACATCGATCGTATCTTCACCGATTTTGAAGAGATGCACGGCGATAGAGCCTTTGGCGACGACCCGGCCATAGTCGGTGGAATTGCACGGCTAAACGGTGATCCGGTGATGATAATCGGCCATCAAAAGGGTCGAGACACCAAGGAAAACGTGAGACGAAACTGGGGCATGCCCCGGCCGGAAGGCTATCGCAAGGCCCTACGTCTGATGCAGTTAGCCGAACGTTTCAAGATGCCCGTGCTCACCTTTATCGATACTGCCGGTGCCTATCCCGGTATCGGTGCCGAAGAGCGTGGACAGAGTGAGGCCATCGCCAGAAACCTGCTGGTCATGGCCGGCCTCAAGGTTCCCATCCTCTGCACCGTGATCGGTGAAGGAGGCTCGGGTGGCGCACTGGCCATCGGAGTCGGCGATCGCGTCATGATGTTGCAATACAGCACCTATTCAGTCATTTCCCCAGAAGGCTGCGCCTCCATTTTGTGGAAGAGCGCCGAGTATGCCTCCACCGCGGCAGACGCCATGGGAATTACCGCGGATCGATTAAAGCAGCTGGGTCTGATCGACCAGGTCATCGAAGAGCCCCTGGGTTCTGCCTACCGCGATGTGGATGGCATGGCAACGCGACTCAAAGACGCACTCACTGAAAATCTGGATTTGCTCACCGCCATGTCGGTGGATAAATTGCTGGATGCGCGTTACGATCGTCTGATGGGCTTCGGGAGATACAAAGATCTCGCGGTATAGTATCTCGACCAGTCGGTACCGTTAGCGAACAACCCCACCACACTGTAGGCCGTGTTCCATGGAACCACTCGCCGAAAGAGTACTTCACACACTAGAAACCTGCCTGGAACAGGTGGTCGACCCAGTGCCGCCGCCGCAACACATTGTGGTGGCATTCAGCGGTGGCTGTGATTCCACAGTGCTTTTACATCTGCTTCACCGCATATTAAAGAATAAAGAAAACGCCACCCTGCGCGCCGTGCATATCAATCACCAGTTACAGACGCAAGCCGATGAATGGGCCAGTCACTGCCAGCATATCTGTGCTGAGTGGGGCGTGGAATTCACGGCCATCAATGTGGAGGTGGACTTGTCTCGTGGTCTGGGTCTGGAAGCGGCAGCCCGTGAGGTACGATACCAGGCGCTGGCAGGGAACATGTCTGACAAGAGCGTGCTGCTCACTGCCCACAATCAAGATGATCAATTCGAAACGGTGCTGCTGCAATTGATGCGAGGGGCTGGGCCACATGGTCTTTCGGCCATGGACCTGTGCAGAGAATTTTCCACCGGCCTGCACATTCGTCCATTGCTGGGCGTGAGTCGATCCGAAATAGAAGACTATGCCCGTGCCCATGAACTGAACTGGATTGAAGATCCAAGCAACCAATTATTACACCATGACCGCAATTTTCTGAGACACGAAGTCATACCCAAACTGAAATCCCGCTGGCCCTCCGCCGCCAAGGCCGTTTCCCGCAGCGCTGATCATAGCCGGCAGCTATGTGCAATACTCGACGCCAGTCTGGAAGAAAAACTACTCCCCCAGTTGATCAGGGCCGATCAATTGAATCTAGACAAGCTCAGCGCATTTAACGAAGACGAGGCCATCCAGCTCATCCGCTATTGGTTGATGAAACTAACCGGAAGTAGCCCGAGCACCGAACAGCTAAACCAGATCGCGCAACAAATGTTACATGCTTGGGAAGATGCGGAACCCGTCCTTTTTTGTTGCGGTAAAGAATTGAGGCGCTTTCAAGGCGTGTTGTATTGCTTAGCGCCTTTGCAGTCTTTCGATGAGTCGCAACCGATTCCCTGGGACGGCAAAAGCGATCTGGAGATTGCGGGAGTCGGAACACTGAGAAGCCTGGTGATAGACGATCAGGGCCTGAGCATACACAAAATTGAATCGTCTCAAAAAACCGAGATCCGTTTTCGCCAAGGGGGAGAACAGATCACGTTGGCCGGTCGAGGCAGACACAAACTAAAAAAACTTTTTCAGGACGAAAAAATCCCTCCCTGGGAAAGAAATCGTATCCCCTTGATTTATATAGATGAGAAACTGGCGGCCGTTGTGGGTTACTGGGTAGACGAAGCCTTTCTTGCCCGCAACCGAGAGCCGTCTATTCATGTAAAAATGCTATAATATCAATAAGATAATAGTTTTTTCTGTGCCTGGCTAATACTCGTTTAAGCTGGCTCACATAAGATTCAGGCTCACAACGCAATATTGTGGAACCTTTGGATGGGTTGATGCGTGTTAGCTTATGCCCATCCAGCCCCCTTCCGGTAGAACCGGTTTTCGAACCGGGACTGCTTGTTGGGGGCTACTAATTTCTACATCTAATTGGGCGATCTCGGAGAATTCAATGGCAGTGATAAACGGTTTTCGTAATCAGGCTGCAGCGTATGAGGCGCTAATCCGTCCTCACTTCGAAAAACTATATCGTGTAGCCTACCGTTTCACCCAGAACCAGGATGATGCCGAAGACCTGGTTCAGGAACTGGTCACCAAAATGTTCAGCCGCTACGATGAGCTGGTCAATATTGAAAGACTGGATATCTGGTTATCCAAGGTGATGTATCGAATTTTTATCGATGACCGTAGACGATACACCCGTTCCCCTATAAAGAATTTAAGCGATCTGGATGGTGACAGCCAGATCGAATACGAACATTCTGAAAGTGAATTTGGCGACCCCGAAGAAGAAGCAACCCAGGACGACTTCCGCAACGAAGTGCGCCGCGCTATGGACTCGCTCAGCGAAGACCAAAAACTTCTCATTCAAATGTTTGAAATCGAAGGCTATAGTCTAGATGAGATATCAGACATGCTTTGTCTACCCATAGGAACCGTGAAATCCAGACTGCATCGCGCTAGATCCAGTCTGCGAGACAAATTAAAGAATGGAACCTTTTCCCGTGTTGAAGCGTGTTAGAGTTTGAGGACACATTATGAATTGTCAAACAGCACAAAACCAAATTGATGACTACCTGGTCGGCAGGCTCCACCCCATCCGTCAGGCGCAGCTTGACGAGCATTTGGCGGAATGTGAAAAATGTGCGCAGCTATTTGATTTGGAAAATAAAATCAAACACGCGCTGATTGATCTGGACAAGGTGCCGGGTCCCCGTAAGGGTTTTGCAGACGAAGTTTTCGCAGCCTTGGAAAGGCCTGCGAGCAAGTCACACCGCAAGGGATTCACCATTGGTTTTAGCTCGGCGATCGCAGCCAGTCTGGCAGTTTGGCTGGGAGTAACAGTGTTTCTATCACCTGAGACCAGTGTGATTCCTGCTACGAACCCAGGTTCTCAAGCAAGTCTGAATCTGCCGGTGGTCAAGGTGAGCGTTGCGAAGGTGCATCCTTTGCGCGTTTTGTTTAACGCCCCTGGCGATATGCAGGATGTCACGTTAACCGTGAAGCTGCCTCCTATGATGGAATTGAGTGGCTACCCCGGCGTTAGCGAAATGAGCTGGAAGACAGATCTGCATCAAGGACAGAATGTCCTCAAATTACCCGTAGTAGCTCACCAGGCCATGATGGGTGGCGAGGTAATTACGAAAATAGAGAACGATGGTAAAGCAAAAGTTCTCAAGGTTTTAGTGGATGCAATAGAGGATGGGCAAGTCCGCTATGTTGACACTAACCAGATTGCCATATAGAGCAATCTATATAGAACCGATTTTAAGGAGTTGGTCATGAATCCAAAATCAATTTTACTGGCCCTTTCAGTATGGGCCGTCAGTGTGGCTCCTGCTTTCGCAGTTGATATCGATGATATCGAAAATGTGGGCATGAGTGTTGTAGCCGATGGTGTGGAATTACCGGAAGCTGCAGTGAGAGAACTGGAATTACCAGAAGCCGCTTCAGATAAGGGCAGAGAGATGTCTGCTAAGGGTCTGGAGACTGCAAACGAAGCACGTGAAAAGCGTGACGATCACAGCGATGATTCAAATGATGATGCCGCAGATCATGCTTCTGACCAGTCTGATGATGCCAAAGACATGGCTGAAGACAAGAAAGAGGCCGGTCAAGAGCACGCGGAAATGGGCAAAGATCACGCGAACGATGCCGCAGACAAGGCTAATGACGCATCAGATGATGCTTCTGAGCATGCGAACGAAGCCGCTGAAGAAGCCGCAGACAATGCAAATGACGCTGCTGAAGATGCCGCTGAGAACGCAAACGAAGCCGCTGAAGATGCTGCCGACAATGCAAATGACGCTGCTGAAGATGCCGCTGAGAACGCAAACGAAGCCGCTGAAGATGCTGCAGACAATGCAAATGACGCTGCTGAAGACGCTGCCGACAATGCGGCTGAGCATGCAAACGAGGCCGCCCAAGATGCAGTAGACAGCGCGAAGGATGCTGCCGAAAAGGGAAAAGATAAGGCCGACGAAGTTCGCGGTTAAGAATATAGATAGGGAAGTTTTCTCCTTAGCTCCACCCTGGTAGGCAACTGCCAGGGTGTTTTTTTTGTCGACTAAAAATAAAAAGCTGCGGCAATGAAAAAATTCTTGCCTAAGCCAACAAAGTCTATAAATATACTTCGATGTGGTTTTGTGGGATTCCGGGGGATCGATTGAAAAGGCTGTTTGCTGTTCTGACAATGTTGCTTTTTGCCAATACAGCTATTGCGGATAAGGCAGCGGAGCAGATATTTGAGAAGGGTATATCAGAATTTGAAAAACAGAACTATTCCTTGGCCCTGTCTTTCTTTGAAGAGGCTCAGTCCAAGGGCATGGATGATCCCAAACTCACATTCAATCTTGGCGTTACACTCTACAAGCTAACAAGATACGCAGAAGCCAAACCCCTTTTTATTGCGCTGACCGAAAATAGGGAATTTCGCGATCGAGCCTATCTCAATCTGGGCCTGCTTGCGGTAAGAGAAGAACAATACAATGCAGCTGAAATATGGCTGCGGAAAATCTTAGACCACGGTAAGTCGCCGCAGATTCAACGTCTGGCCAGAGAGGTTTTGCGCAGGATTAATAAAGACGATTCAAGCCTGGATAGGCTCATCATTCTGAATCTCGTGAGGGCCTATGAAAGTGAACCCGACTGGGAAAGAATAGATAACGGCGCTACGCCAGCCATTAGCTCAAGTTTTACCGAATTGAATCTGACAGCGGAAACCAGGCTGGCGAGATATGGTTTTTTAAGAAATGTTGGCGTTGAAGGATTTCTATTTGTTCGAGAACCCGATTCAGGGATCTTGCCACGCATAGAACTCTACACCCTGGGCTTGGGTCACCATGCCCTTTGGGACAGTTTCTCATTAGATAGCGTGTTGAACTACAATCTTACGCGAATCTATAAGGAAGATTACACCCAAAGTTATTCCTTGCAACTGGACGCCAAACACAATACCACTAAGAAACTACGCTTTGATGCCAGATACCAGGCTGAAAAAACCTATAAAACGGTCGAATATCTAAGCTACGATAGTGGTATGCGACATCGTATTCGCCTGGGGGCTCGATATTCATTGGGCCAGTCTTCCAGTTGGCTGCGGCTGCGTTATGAATATGATCAGACCAAGCATGAACAAAGACCGGACGATATCTATCTATTCAGTAAGATCGCTTGGACGAGTATCTCGCCGACCCGGAAAAGAGTGGATGCCGATGGCAGGCTGAGGCTATTCGATCGCTGGATAGTGGGTGCAGGGGGCAGCTATCGGGAATCCGAGTATGATGTGCCATCTCTTAGCGGCGAGTTTCGACGCGACCGGCGTTATCGTGCTTATGCCGCCCTAGTCTACGAACTGACGAAAAATATTGATATCGAAGTGAGTTACCAACTGACCGTGACACGTTCTACCAACAAAGCCTCCGATACCAACCGTGAACAGATCGGTATAGCGGCTTCTTTGATCAGCTTCTAGTCAACTCGTTCCATTTGTGGCGGATGGCGAATTCTGCTATTCTCTAGTCCCTTCTTGGATTGACTTTCCTTCCTTCCAAAGTAGGGCAAATGACTAGATTTGTATTCGTTACCGGCGGTGTGGTTTCTTCTTTAGGAAAAGGCATCGCATCGGCATCCTTGGGCGCCATTCTTGAGGCGCGTGGCCTTTCCATCTCACTCACAAAATTAGATCCCTATATCAATGTGGATCCGGGCACCATGAGTCCTTTCCAGCATGGTGAAGTCTTTGTGACGCGTGATGGGGCCGAAACTGATCTGGATCTGGGGCACTATGAGCGCTTTGTGCGCACCACCACCAGTCGCCGAAATAATTTCACCACAGGCCGAATCTACGAGCGCGTCATCCAGAAGGAGCGCAGAGGAGATTACTTAGGGGCCACGGTGCAAGTCATCCCCCATATAACAGACGAGATCAAGCGCTGTATCGTGGAAGGCGCCGGTGGTGCCGATGTGGCCCTGGTAGAAGTGGGTGGAACGGTGGGTGATATTGAATCACTCCCCTTCCTGGAGGCCATCCGTCAAATCGGTGTGGAATATGGCCGCGATAAGGTGGTCTATATCCACCTGACCCTTTTGCCCTATGTGCGAACAGCTGGCGAAGTGAAAACCAAACCGACCCAGCACTCGGTCAAAGAATTACGTAGCATCGGGATTCAGCCCGATGTCCTGATTTGTCGTTCCGAAAAACCCCTGATGGGGGCGGAACGACGCAAGATTGCACTGTTCACCAATGTGGAAGAGCGGGCCGTATTTTCTGCCCACGATGTGGACAATATCTACAAGATCCCACGTGTTCTCCACGAACAGGGTCTGGACGATTTCGTGGCCGAAAGATTTCGTCTGGAAATTCCTAAGGCCGATCTTTCCGAATGGGATCGAGTGGTCTCGGCCATGGCCGAAACGCAGGAAGAAGTCACCATTGCCATGGTGGGTAAATACATACACCTGGAAGACGCCTACAAATCTCTCTCCGAAGCACTGAAACACGGTGGCATTCATGCCGGCACCAAGGTCAATATCAAGTATATTGATTCCGAAGAAGTGGAACGTGATGGTGTGGGTCTTTTGCAAGGCGTAGACGCGATTCTGGTACCGGGCGGTTTTGGTGAGCGCGGTGTGGAAGGGAAGATTGAAACGATTCAGTATGCCCGCGAAAAGGGAATCCCCTATTTGGGTATCTGCTTAGGGATGCAACTGGCGATTGTGGAGTATGCGCGGCATGTAGCCAATCTGTCCCACGCCCATAGTACCGAGTTTGCGCCCGATTCCCCCGATCCGGTGATTGGTCTAATTACCGAGTGGACCACCGCCACAGGTGAGATTGAAACGCGGGACGAGTCCGCGGACCTGGGCGGCACCATGCGACTGGGAGAGCAAGAAAGCAATCTATTACCCAATACCAAGGCGAGAGCGCTTTACGGTCAAGATGTGGTGAAAGAACGCCATCGTCATCGTTACGAATTTAATAATCATTATCGAGAAAGTCTGGAATCGCTGGGCTTGGTATTTTCTGCCTTTTCCGCCGATCAGCAATTGGTGGAAATGATAGAGGTTCCTGCCCATCCCTGGTTTGTTGCTTGCCAATTCCATCCGGAATTTACATCCACCCCGAGAGATGGACACCCCCTGTTTACCGGATTTGTCAGTGCTGCGTTAACGCATAAGAAGCAGTCATAGCGAGGCATAGGATATGAAGCTGTTGGATTTTGAAGTCGGTCTGGATAAGCCCATTTTTCTCATTGCCGGTCCTTGTGTGATTGAAAGCGAGGGCTTGGCGCTGGAAACGTCTGCCCAATTAAAGGAAGTCACGGCTGAACTGGGAATTCCTTTTATTTACAAGTCTTCATTCGATAAAGCCAACCGTTCTTCTCATGCCAGTTTTCGTGGACCAGGAATAGAAGAAGGTCTGCGTATCCTGCAAAAGGTAAAAGACGAGATCGGCGTGCCGGTTCTGACTGATGTACATGAAGATACACCGATGGATGAAGTCGCTTCGGTTGTTGACGTGTTACAAACCCCCGCGTTTTTGTGCCGACAAACCAACTTCATTCAAGACGTGGCCAAACAAGGCCGGCCAGTCAATATCAAGAAGGGGCAGTTTCTCGCGCCCTGGGATATGAAAAATGTGATCGACAAGGCCCGTGCTACCGGGAATGAGCAGATCATGGCATGCGAGCGAGGCGTCTCGTTTGGTTATAACAATCTGGTTTCGGATATGCGCGCCCTGGCGGTGATGCGTGAATGTAACTGCCCGGTCGTTTTTGATGCCACTCATTCGGTGCAATTGCCTGGTGGACAGGGTACTGCTTCGGGCGGACAGCGTGAACATGTTCCGGTTCTGGCGCGTGCAGCGGTGGCAGCGGGTGTTTCCGGCCTGTTCATGGAAACCCATCCCGACCCGGCCAAGGCGCTGAGCGACGGACCCAATGCCTGGCCATTGGGTAGAATGCGGGAAATGCTGGAAATCTTGCTGGAAATTGACCGTGTGGTAAAAGCTAGACCTTTTCTTGAAGCCGAAATTCAAGGATAATCCGCACTCGTTTACGGTTGGCAGGAATCACTCATCGCCACCGGTTCATCGCGGCCCACAGGGCCCGTCGAAATGAAAACCTGAAATGTGAAAGAATTGTTGGTCTCAGCAGGGGTTGGGACCAGTTGTATATATGTATGGAGGAAGAATGACAAAGATCAAACAGATTAAGGCAAGAGAAATCATCGATTCACGTGGAAATCCGACGGTGGAGGCCGATGTCATTCTGGAAAACGGCATGGGCGGCCGAGCGGCTGTCCCTTCTGGTGCATCCACTGGAGCCCGCGAGGCGGTGGAACTGCGCGACGATGATCCCAAGCGCTATCTCGGTAAGGGCGTTAAAAAGGCCGTGGGCCATGTGAACAAGGATATCCAAAAGGCCCTTAAGGGTATGGATGTGAACATGCAGGCCGAAATTGATCAGAAGATGATTGACCTGGACGGCACCGAAAACAAGAGCCGTTTGGGCGCCAATGCTCTGCTTGCCGTTTCTCTCGCCTGCGCCAATGCAGCCAGCCGTGTGGCCGGAAAATCCTTGTATGAGCACCTGGGCGGCAGCAAGGCTACCTTGTTACCCACGCCCATGATGAACATCATCAACGGCGGTGCCCATGCGGACAACAATGTCGATGTGCAAGAATTCATGATCCTGCCAGTGGGTGCCAGCAATGTGGCTGAGGCCATTCGTTATGGCGCGGAAATTTTCCACTCCCTTAAAAAGGTGCTGAACAAGAAAGGCTACAACACGGCGGTAGGTGACGAGGGCGGATTTGCCCCTGATCTGAAGTCCAACGAGGAAGCCATTCAAGTCATTCTGGAGAGCGTGGAAAAGGCCGGCTACAAAATTGGTGACGACATCCTGCTAGGTGTAGACGTGGCCAGCTCCGAATTTTATAAAGATGGTAAATACCATCTGGCTTCTGAGAACAAGTCCCTCACTTCCGAGGAATTCCTGGACTACCTGGAAAACTGGGTTAACAAATATCCTATCGTTTCCATTGAAGACGGCATGGCCGAAGACGACTGGGACGGTTGGGCCAAGTTGAGTGCCCGCTTGGGAGACAAGGTTCAATTGGTAGGTGATGACCTGTTCGTGACCAATACCAAGATTCTCAAGGAAGGGATCGATAAGAAAATCGGTAATTCCATCCTCATCAAGGTGAATCAGATCGGCACGCTGACCGAAACCCTGGCCGCTATTGAGATGGCCAAGAAGGCCAACTACACGGCTGTGATATCCCATCGTTCCGGTGAGACCGAAGATACCTGTATTGCCGATATCGCCGTAGCAACCAATGCCGGTCAGATCAAGACAGGTTCCTTGTCTCGCTCTGATCGTATTGCCAAATACAATCAATTGCTGCGCATCGAAGAATACCTGGGTAGCAAGGCCCGTTATGCCGGACGAAGTGCGTTTTATAATCTGAAAACGCTAGGTGCAAAGAAAGAGACGGTGGGTGCCTAAGGGCCCCACCGCTTAAAGCGGATTTTGCGATACCTTTAGAGATATCTCTTTTGCCACCTCAGTGAGGTAGTCTCCCCCCCAGGGACCAAAGAGATTCACATCGCGCACGGTGTAGTGTTTTTCCGAATAGCGTTTCTGCGCGCTCAGATACCCAATATAGTCCCCATTAAAGGAAGTCACCCATGGATAGATGGGTTGCTTGGCGGCCCAGTCCTCCAGATTCTTTGCCAACTCGCCCGAGGTGTCGGCGGGAAATCCAATAAACATAATTCTGCCCAGTCTTAGTGCATGGAGATAGCTGGTATTGCTATGAAACAGTCCATTGATCATAAGGGGACTCAAGCGCCATTGATCAGTGAGACGGTAGGTGGGGCTGGGGAGTTGCACCTCGCTGACTAGGCTACCGATCTCCAAAGAACTTGCCTGCCACTGGATTTCTGTTTGGAAGGTGTCGCCTTTCACTTTGTCGTTGACCGCTCTCGGTCGAATATTCAGGCTATTAAAAAGGATATCGTGAAATTCATTACTCATACTTTCCATCTGCGCCAACTGCACATCCACTGTATCCATGGGTGGTTTTCCCAGACCCATCGGCAAAGAACCTCCCACGGCCCCAATGGAAAAAATCACCGGGTGACCCAGGCTGAGTTCGAGCTTACTTACTAATAGGCTGGGGTAATCACCATGGATTTTTTTATTCACGCGGCCTAGAAAAGTGGGATGGGCACTAAAGGTGATCAATGTGGCAATATCACGCTTGCTGTTCAATTCCTGCAGTTGTAATGCATGGAGTGTGGGGTAGCCATTGGGGCCCTTGTTTAATTGGTCATAAACAAAATGAGCCACCTGTTCTTTGGAAAGACGCATGCGCTGATAGGATAATTGCGCCGGTTTAAGTCTGCTGCGACTGAGATTGACCGCATGGATGGTCTGTTGAACCAGGGTCTGAAAGTAATGGGGATGAAAGTCTCCCAGGCTCATTTGCGCAACCAGGCCTTCCTGATAACCGCCAGGACCGGAATGAGTATGGCTAGAGGTAAAAAACAGATTGGCTCTGGGGAGATGAGTCCCCTCTACAACGGCATTCACATAGTCTTCCAAGGGGAGCAGGATATCTGCGCTGATGTAGGTGAACGTTTCCTTACCATTTGCAAAACTCAGCGCTTTCACATACACCGGAGTCAACACGCCTTCATTCTCTTTTGGATCACGTGCTGAATAACCACCCAAGGGGACTCTCGGTGGTGGCGTAATATCCATAACTGACATACCCGCCTTCAATGCCCCGCGACTGATTTTCGGGGCACTGTCATTAATCCCTCTCAATGTTGAACGCGAGTATTCTGTATCGGCAAAGTGAGTGGTATCAATTGGCCAGGGGCCGATGAAAATCAGAAATAAAAGCGACAGGGGAATAAACAGGATTAGAAGGCGTTTACGCATACTCTAATAGACTAGCACAGGCCGGAGTTTTTCCATAAATATTATAATGTGGCGGAGGTCACACAAAGGCAGGCGGAAGGCCTAAAGATTGTTCAATGAGATCGTTTCTAGTGAAAAAAAAGATATTCGCTAAAGCGCTCTCGGATAAAGCGAAACAATGAGTAGACCGGATCCCAGGCAGTAAGCGCTGTGAGCAGGGGATAGGTGGCTAGGAGCAGTAAACGCGCGAACCATTCGGTGCCGGCGGGTAAAACAAAGGCCACCACAACCATCAATCCACCAAGAAAACATCTTGAGATTCTTTCCATCCCGCCAATAAGTGGTTTGATCGCTTGCATGGCTGCTCTCCGAGTGTGCTTATTAGTGGTAGAGCAATGGGAGTGCCGAGTTGGATCTGCTCGTGTGGAATTTTATTCTCACCACACGAGCATTTTGTGACGGGGTAAGAGGCTACCCCTAAGTAATTGGAATCTATAACACCGGCAGTAATTTGGTGTGCTGGCCCTGTGTCTAGATACGGCCGGGGAGTATGCCTTTCAGCAAATCCCGGGTGTTTAAAATCATTTTTTCTGTGGTTTCCCAATCGATACAGGCATCCGTTACCGAAACGCCGTATTGTAATTTTGACAGATCCTGTGGGATGGACTGGCTTCCCCAATGTAGATTGCTTTCTATCATCATGGATACGATGGATTGATTTCCCTGAATGATCTGGTCCACACAATCGGCGACTACCTTGGGTTGGTTGGCCGGGTCTTTACTGGAATTGCCGTGGCTGCAGTCTATGGAAATATTTTCCGGTAGCGCATTCTTTCTCAGTTCTTGCTCAACTATTGCGATGCTTTCCGCATCGAAATTGGTTTTGCCGCCGCCACCACGTAGCACCACATGGCCGTATCGGTTACCACGAGTCTTGAAAGTGGCGCACTGGCCGTTTTGATTGATACCGAGGAAATGATGGGGGCGCGAAGCCGAATGCAGGGCATTGATTGCCACGTCCAGGCTGCCGTCTGTTCCATTCTTAAAACCAACCGGGGTAGACAGACCACTGGCCATTTCCCGATGGGTTTGGGACTCGGTGGTGCGAGCGCCGATAGCCGTCCAGCTTACCAGGTCAGACAGATACTGAGGGACGATAGGGTCCAGTGCCTCAGTGGCCGTGGGCAAGCCCATTTCTGCCAGATCAAGTAACAGTTGTCTTCCCTTCACCAGGCCTTCTTCTATATGAAAGGTATCATCCATGTGTGGATCATTGATGAGGCCCTTCCAGCCAACGGTGGTTCTGGGCTTTTCAAAATAGACGCGCATGACAAGAAAAAGTGTGTCTTCCACTTCAGTTGCAAGCCTTTTTAGACGCGTTCCATATTCAATAGCCGCCTCGGTATCGTGAATGGAACAGGGGCCTACTACAAAAAATACCCGATGGTCTTTGCGATCCAGGATATCTTGCAGACACTGTCTGCCGTAGAGGACAGTGTCTTCTGCTTTTTCACTCAAAGGCACCTGCTTTTTCACCTCTTCGGGCGTGGGCAACAGGGTTTGGGAAATGACATTGATATTGTTAACTTGCTCTTCAGTCATGCGTACTTTTCTAGACAGTTTTGGCCAAAATAGCGCGCTATTATACGGACTTTTAAGTCTGCTTTCCTCTTTAAAATCGCTTTAAAAAGCGACCTGATTCCGCACGTTTGAACTGGCTTTACTGGCTTTTGGTGCTAATCTTGTTAGCAACAGGGACTTATTTCGTGTTTTTTCGCTCGAATTCTCAAGGATTTGTAGATTTGTGACGAAATCCTCTGAATGAAAGAGATTCCAGTGGGAAAATGATCTGATAAATGCGCTAAGGAGAGACCTCATGAAGCGATTAGATTTAAAAGTGGCGGCATTGCTTGTAGCGATGAGTTCTGGATCGGCTTGGGCGGTCAATGCCCCAGATCTGACAAAGCTTAATCAAACTACATTCGATAGTTTTGCAGACGACTTTACTGCAGCGATGAGTTACAAGGCAGTGGCTCCTGCGGAACCACTAGGGATCACAGGTTTTGATATAGGCCTGGAAGTCACTGCGACCGAACTTACGGGTGTGAAGGATTGGGGCGCTGCGATAGGATCAACTTCCCTCGACATCGTTCCAATACCTAAGGTCCATCTGCACAAGGGGCTGCCGTTTGGTCTGGATCTGGGAGCGGTATACACCAGTATTCCGGGGTTAGATGTCAGTTACTTCGGTGGGGAAGTTCGTTACAGCTTCCTGGGTGGTAACGTGGCCTTACCTGCCATTGCACTGAGAGGAACCTACACCAAGGTTTCAGGGGTGAAGCTACTTGATATGAGTACGATGGGCGCAGAGCTTACCATCTCCAAAGGCTTCCTGATGTTGACACCCTATGCCGGTGTTGGGCAGGTTATGGGAAGCGCCAAGCTGGATAGTGATTTCAAAACTTTGAGCGGTCTTAAAGACGGTGAATCCAGTCTCTTCAAAACCTTCGCCGGCCTGAATTTCAATATGGGTCTGATGAACCTGGCGGGTGAGTGGGACAAGACGGGTGATTCTACCTCTTACAGCTTGAAGTTCGGTTTCAGATTCTAGGCAAGTCCGATATAAAGACGACAAGGCCCGGTTGGGGGAACCCACCGGGCCTTTTCTTTTGTGTCGCTGACTAGTCCTTTTCCCTCCTAACTACTCTCCACCCATTAAGCATCGAAAGCATGTGACAAGAATTCTTTGCATTGCCGGTCCGGTTGAATCTGTGGGATGCGTTTCCAAATGACCGAAAAATGGAGTCGGTCGATTTGGGAATCATGCTATGGTAGGAAGATAGCTAGATGGCCCTGAGGGCTAACTTTCACCACGCATTTCCGGTTTGTCCTGCTCTGGTTGGACGAGTGCCGAGTGTTGATGTTGCGTCTTCCTTTTCCTGGAGTAGAGATAGGCGGCTATTTCGATTTGAAACGTTTCAATACAGATCTTGAAGGTGAAAAGCGCTGCTGATACTTGGCCCTTACTAAGATAGTGTACTTTCTTTGAGGCGATATTGCCCTGAGTTCCAGATATACCCGCTAAACGCCACCAGAACGGATACTACCGGCCCGATTGGAGGAGCTAGCGCAATGATCATCGCACATTAAATCCGCTTGATAGCGCTTAGAGAGGAGCTCACGGAGAATTTCATAGTTTGAGTTAGTCTTTTTACTCGTTTCTCTGAAACAAGCGATGAACTCTGATCTTCGTGACCTAAACTGCAGGGCTGGATCGCTAAGCCTTGGAACATTTCTGACTCACGGAGCAAAATTTTAACCCTTGTTCATGTCCAACGGGGTGCAGAATACAAAAATGACTCAAAATTTTCCTCCGTTAATTGGAAAAACGGCAACTATGTTCCGCAAATTGAATAATGGAGCCCTGTTTTCGATCGTTGATATGAAAATTTCTTGCTTTCAACAAGCAAAAAATTCATTTGAACGGAGTTGAATGCAGTGATTTGGAGTTTTGGGTCGTCGATTTTTGTAGTTCGCAGGATGATTTTCACTTTTGATCAGAGAAAATTTGCCAAAAAGTGTGATTTGAATTTCTAATTCGGGCTTTGTAACTGAAATTTTCTCGTGTTCAAACAAAAAATCTAAGTTTGAAGACAATTATTTTGAAAAAAATTGCGTTGAAGAGTCGTTTTTTGAAAAAAAAATGTACGAACGGCAACATTTTTGCGTTTGGATTGGACAAAATTTTAGAAATTTTTTGTCTTTTACAACAAAATTGATGAAAAAGGTCTAAAATCTTTTAAAGTAATGGAAAATTGAACCGAAGAAGTTTGCATACAACGTAGTTTTTTGTGATGATACGCAAATTCGTTTGGGGACCCTAAAAGGAGATCAACATGGCAAAGAAGAAAGCCACAGCAAAGAAGAAGGCAACCAAGAAGAAGGTTGCTAAGAAGAAGGTAGTTACCAAGAAGAAGGTAGCCACCAAGAAGAAGGTAGCCACCAAGAAAAAGGCAGCTACCAAGAAAAAGGCTGCAGGTAAGAAAAAAGCTGCAGCTAAGAAAAAAGCTGCAGCAAAAAAAAAAATAGCTGACGCCAAGAAAGCAGCAGCGGCGGTTAAGAAGCAGGCCGCAGCCAAGAAAAAGGCTAAAGCCTCAGCCCTTAAGGCATTCGAGAAGAAGTGGGATCGTGACTGGGATGCTAAAGAAAAGGCTAAGGAAAGAGCCGCTGCTGCTAAACGTAAAGCTGCTGCCGACAAGAAAAAGGCCGCTGCGGCGAAGAAGAAAGCCGCCGCTGTAGCTAAAAAGGCCGAAAAATCAGCTGCTAAAAAGGTTGCTGATCAGGCGAAGAAGAGTGCAAATGTTGGAACCTCGAATTCTTCCAGTGGGAATGATTCGAACAATGGCTCCAATAATCAACCACCGCCATCTTTCGGCTTCTTGGGTTAGAACAGCGTAGTTAGCTTACATTTTGGCTGGAGAAGCCGTTACCTAAGGGAGGGTAACGGCTTTTTTTCTTTTAAGCTGGAAACACCATCGCTGCCTGCCGATTGGTCCAGATTTCAACACTGATTTAGCGGAATAACATCCACCCATTCATTGATTTCAGTACCTTCTGAGTCGGCGGGGAGATCTATCAGACAATTTGCAACCGCCATGGAAGAGAGTACATGGGAACCTTGGCGTCCTGTTGTTCTAACAAGCCATTCCCCATTCGCCCCTTCTTCCATAATTCCTCGCTGAAACTCTTGTCTGCCCACGCTCTTTCTTAATTCTGAGGTGGTCCTTAGTTTGAGTCTAAGATTTTGGTGCTCTGTGCCTCCCGAAAGTTTGGTGATACTCGGTTTAGCAAACAGTAAAAAAGTAACGGTGGTGGAAACCGGATTTCCGGGGAGTCCTAAGAAAAGGGCTTCGCCAATATGTCCGAATGCCAGGGGTTTGCCCGGTTTCATTGCAATCTTCCAGAATGAAAGTGAACCTAAGGATTCCAGGGTCTGCTTAACAAAATCCGCATCCCCCACTGATACGCCGCCACTGGTGATAATCAGATCGGAGTTTTTTGATGCCTGCTGCAATGCGGCATGGATCTCTGCTTGATCATCTTTCAGGATACCCAGGTCTTGGATATTGACAGGTAGACTACTGAGAAACGACTTCAACACATATCGATTGGTGTCATAGATCTGTCCCTCACTTAATTTTTCCCCTGGTTCCTTTATTTCATTCCCGGTGGAGAACAGGGAGATGTTGATTTTTCGAGATACAGTAACCTGAGAAAATCCTACCGAGGCAAGTAGACCTATACGGGGCGGGGTGAGCAAGTCACCTTTTCGTAGAATGGTTTTTCCTATTTCGATATCTTCACCGGCTCGGCGAATATTGTCTCCCAGGCCGATGCGGGTGGGAACTTGTAAATTCTCTCCAAGCAGTGTCGCGTGTTCCTGCATCACTACACTACTCGTCCCCTTTGGTACGGGCGCACCCGTCATAATTCTTGCCGCTTGTCCTGGAGTGAGTGCGAGTACGGAGCTGTCACCCGCCATCACCTTACCGATTACTTGGTAGGGCTTGTCGGCAAGGGAGCCGTCGGCATGAAAACAAATCGCATAACCGTCCATGGCCGAATTGTCCCAACTGGGAACATTGATTGTGGAGCAGATATCTTCCGCCAGGAATCTTCCCATGCAATGAGCAAGTGGAATGGTTTCGAATTCAGTTAAAGCCTCAATAGCATCCAGTATCTTTTCTTTGGCTTGCGCGACGCTGAGTAATTGATTGTCCTGGGGGGTAAGGCATGGATCTGTCATGGTGTTTATCCAGTTAGTGAATATTTTCTCGTAATATAGTCAGCGATTTCCTGGGGATTGTTTATGTCCAGGAGGTCAGGGACAACATTGTAGGAAATTGCTTGATCTGTAGCCAGTGCAAAGATATCGGAATCTTCAATGTGGAAATAGGGTTTATCAATCGCCTTCCGATGCACTTCAATTTTGGGTATGTGTTCGTGTTTGAATCCCTCAATGAGGATGAGATCCAGGGCGCCGTGATCAAATTTCTTGAGTAGTGTGTTCAAGTCGGGTACCGTCTGATTCGGCGTTTCACCTATAAGTGCCCAACGAGTTTGGGAGGCAACAATGGTTTGCCTGGCACCTGCCTTCCGTAGTCGATAACTGTCTTTCCCTTCATGGTCAATATCAAAACGGTGGTGAGAATGCTTCAGTGCAGCGACTCGAACACCCTTTGCAGCGAGCAGGGGTATTAGTAATTCTATTAAAGTGGTTTTTCCGCTGCCACTGTAGCCCACAAAGGCAATGACGGGGGTTTCTTGTGTCATTGTGCTCGATCAGATTAGTTGGGATGTCTCGTTCACATTAGCAAAGTGTTCGGCTTGAGTCGAGAAGTCTACCTGATAGGTGTTGAGTGTCTGATACCAGCGTTTGACGGAATACTCATCTCTACCGATGAATATGTCCAATTCCTTTGACAGTTCTGTTTTGATAATGGCATTCAGGGGTTGGATGCTACCCAGAACCTTTGCGCAACTTACCTGCAGTTCAGGGTTAGTGATGAAAGGTGCATAAAGCTTTTCAACCAGATCTACCGGGAGCATGGGTTGATCACAGGCTACGAGTAAGGTATAGGGCGCATCGATTTTTTGTAATCCCGAGTGGACACCGGCCAAGGGGCCCCTGTTTTCTGATTCTGTATCTTTGACGAGTTTGGAAGTGTATTGCTGATATTGGTCCAGGTTACGATTGGCGCTAATTACAATCTCCTGGACTTGGGGGCGGATGATATCTAATACGTGCTCGATCAGGGGGCGTCCCTTGTAGGGGACGAGTCCCTTGTCCTGATTGCCCATCCTGCTACCCTTTCCTCCGCTGAGTATGAGGGCATAAATCTTTGCATCCATTCAGTACACAATACCACTGGTGTTTTCTTTCCACGCTTTGAATAGATCCAGGCACTCGTCCCGCATAAAATCTGCGGTAATGACTACCTTTGATCCTCCCTCGCTTTTCATCAGCTGATTGCTCACGGTCAATTCGTTAAAGCCCAGATCTTGTGCATCGGAAATATTCGTTCCATACACGATGTGTTCGATATTGGCCCAATGGATGGCGCTAAAGCACATGGGACAAGGCTCGGTGGTGGAGTAAATGGTGCAACCACTCAGATCATGATTGCCGATCTTTTTTGCGGCAATCCGAATGGCATTGACCTCGGCATGACAGGTTGGATCAGTATTTTCCAAGACCGTGTTGTGGGCAATTGCCAGGATGTTGCCATCTTTTTCTATACAAGCGCCAAACGGTCCGCCTCCTTCGTCGCTAAGATGCGCCTTGGCATCACTGATGGCAGCCAACATAAATTTTGCGTCTGGCTTGGTCACGAGTCACCTGTGAATGTTTTCTGTCTCATTCCCATTAGAGCATAAATCGTGCAGGTTTTACTAATCAGTCTCACCATGGGCGGCCTTAATTCCTCTGGATTCATTAACAGTCAGTAACAAAATCAGGCCTAGGAAAAAAAAGACTGTGGTAGATAATAAGGCGATGCGGTGGTTTCCTGCCGTGACATAGGTGATAAAGCCATAGCAAAGCGGACCGCATACAGCGGCCAACTTGGTCGCCAAGCCCCACAATCCAAAAAACTCCCCGCAACGCTCAACCGGAGAGAAGAGTCCTATCATGGCTCTTCCGGCACTTTGAGACGAACCCAATGCGATGCCGATTAGATTAGCGGCGATCCAAAATGAGAAGCGATCGTCTAATTGAAACAGGTAGACCATAGATATGATCCACAGAATCAACGTCGTCATTAATGTTTTTTTAGAGCCAATCTTGTCCTGGATAAATCCAAATAGGGCCGCGCCGACGGCGGCTGAGACATTGACGATCAAAATGAGTTTGATGGTGTCTTCGGTCGTAAATCCCATTTCCTCTTGGGCGTAGATAGCCGCCAATACTATGACAGTCATTATCCCGCTGTGAAATACGGTGAGTGTGATGAGAAAACGAAACAGGTCCTGAAATGATCGTGCATGCTCGAAGGTTTGCTTTAAACGCCGATACGCCTGCCGAACAAGGTTTCCTTCTGATGTGGCTGGTTTGGCTTGTGCTCGCTCTTTCAGCCAGATAAAAGTGGGTGCAGCCGCCAGGGCAAAAACCACTGCCACGATGAGCATGCTGGCAGGTACAAATTGTGCCGCCGTTTCACCACGTGATGTGGCACTATTTATATAGGCCAGACACAGAACCAGGGTGAGCATGCCACCCAGATACCCCAGAGTCCAACCCATGGCGGAGATCCTACCCATCTTTTCAGGCGTGGTGATTTCTGGCAGAAAGGCGGAAATCAGGTTCTCTCCTGTGTAGAACATAATATTGGCAATGATGATTAAAGTCATGGCCAACACCACATCTCCGGGTCCAACGAAATAGAGACAGGCTGTGGCAAGCACACAACTCAGTGTGGCCACAAACAAAAAGCGTTTTTTCGAAGCGGTTTGATCCACCATTGCACCTATCAGGGGTGCACTGATCAATACTACGATGTTTGCAATGGCGGTAGTAATGGTCCAAAGGAAGGTCGCGGCACCGCTTTCACCACCGGCTGCCACTACGCCCACGAAGTAGGTATTAAAGACTGCAGTCAGTACAACGGTGGTATAACCGGAGTTGGCAAAGTCAAACATTGCCCAACTAAATATCTCAATACGCTTGGGTTTGGAAATTTTATTCTGCATATTTGCCACTGGCTTCAAGGAGTTGATATGTATTTTAGGCCAAGTCTAACAAAAAAACCTTGTCCTTAAGTGAGTATAAATCTCCGCCAACTACCATGTGCACCATATCGAGATCACCAGCACTAGGATGATAACTATGAAACTCAAGTCTGTTGCCACATTCAATCTTCTAATTGCCCTTGGCGTAGTTAGCGCTATGACCGTATCGACGGATGCATTGGCTTTAAGTAGTAAATTGGGTGTGAGTACTGGCAGCAAGGCCATTCAGCTTCAAGAGACTGTAGATGAAGATATGCTCAAGACACTCGCTGAAGGTGGTGAGCCGATGGCGCAATATCTAATGGGTAGACGTTATCGAGATGGTGAGGATGGTCATGCCCGCAACTACGAGCTTGCACTCGAGTGGTACATTAAAGCAGCGAATAACGGTTTCGCTCCCGCTCAAATCGACCTGGGTCAATTGTTTGCGGACGGTGAGGGTGTAGAAAAGAATATGTCCAAAGCGGTGAAATGGTTTAAAAAGGCCGCAGAACAAGGCTATGCCACCGCCCAATTCAATATGGGTAATATGTATAGACAGGGTGAAGGTGTCAAACAAGACCTGGAAAAGTCTGCCTATTGGTATGAAAAGGCCGCGAATAACGGCTTCGCCCATGCACAGTTCAATCTTGCATTGATGTATTACTACGGCAAGGGCGTTAAGAAAGACGATAAAAAAGTTTTGTATTGGTATGAGCGTGCCGCCAATCAAGGTGTAACACGAGCTCAATACCTACTGGGTGCGATGCATGAAGCGGGCGTTGCGACGCCACGAAACGTAGTCGAAGCCCTGCACTGGTACAGCAAGGCATCTGATGCCGGTGATGCAGACGCCTACCGCGCCATGAATGAATTAGTAACAGTTTTGTCTGAGGAAGAGAGGGATCAGGCCAAATCTCGCGGTTTACTCGCGGTTGATCTGGCTACGCAATAAAACAATAATGATAATGTTCTGAAACTGGGGTTAGATCCCGTGGCTGACACGGGATTTTTTTTGTCTACTAAAAACTCCCGCTAGGAAAACCATGCTTTTTCAGATACTGTTTCGCTTCCATGGCCGTTTCAGCCATGTTTAACTCGCTTTCCCAGTCGTAGCATTTTCCTTTTGGTGCTTCCAGGCGCATGAATAGGGCGGGATCGAAGTCTTTTAGCGCAAACACACGCACTGTTCTGGTTTCTTCAATGTTTGCAGTCAGATCTGGCCAGACTTCATGTAACACATTTTCAGGACGTGTCACCTGCCACTCGTCCACCAGGGCATAGTTGTCAGGTAGCGTTTTTCCGAAAGAGTCTTCTGTGCCAGTCTGACGTTCTTCGCTATGCTCGTTAATATGTTGCGTGTAGATATAGACGATCATCTTTGGCTTGAGCGATAGAATGTGCTGGGTATCGTCCACACCGGATGGGGTCCAATTGGCAAACACCACATCGGCTTGTTCACTGGCCTCCGGGGGATTATCCCGCATTTCATAATTCTGCTCGTCGTAGAAAGACTCGATTTGATTGGGCTTGAGCAAGGCGTTTTTCCAGCCTACTACCTTCACCCCTTCTCTTGCCAAGAGACTTCCGACGAATCCGTTTCGCGCGTAGAGATCGAAAATCACGGGTTTTTTGGCGACTTGTTTGGCGTACTTCGCCAGGGTTTGCATTTCCCAACGCAGGGGATAGAAATGGGCGATGGTCGGACCATGGGTCTCTGGATTTCTGTCTGCATTGCTAAAGATAAGATAATGCAGGGGTAACTTGCTGATTCTTTGGGAGAAAGTCAGGTCGGTATTCCACGCTGCATGGTCGCGTTCCTGGAAACCGATTATGTTGTTGAACATGTCCTGGGTAAAACCCTCCATTTCTCGCAGAATTTCGAAGTTCATGCCATCCTCTGAACAGAATAGAAAAGGCCGCAGTATACACTATGTGAGCAAACTTTGGGCGAGTTCCCTAGAGTCGAGCGGCCTCTGGCCACAGGTGATGTTGTTCGTACAGGGTTTGATGTTTGCGATTTCGCCTCATCCAGCTCATGACCTGATCGGAAGGTAAGGGGTGGCTGAACAGATATCCCTGGACCTGATCACAACCACGGCCACGGAGGAAAAAGACCTGATCTTCTGACTCCACACCCTCAGCCATTACGTTGAGCCCCAGACTTTGCCCCAGCGCAATAATGGCCTCGGCGATGGTTGCCCCTTCCGGATTTTTTGAAATGTCCTGTACGAAGGACTGGTCTATCTTGAGCGTGTTGAGCGGAAAATTTCGCAGATAGTTCAAGGAGGAATAACCCGTTCCAAAATCGTCTATGGATAGCTGTACCCCCAAATCGTGTAGATCCCGCAGAATCGCGGTGGCTTGTTCCACGTTGTGCGCGAGAAAACTTTCGGTAATCTCCAACTCCAGATATTTGGCTTCCAGGCCACTTTCGTCCAGCGCTTCGGCCACCATGTTGACAAAGTCTTTCTGACGAAATTGGCGCATCGAGAGATTGACTGCAACTCTCACGGGAGCCAGCCCGGAGCGTTGCCAGTGCATGGCTTCCTTACATGCTGCGCGCAGCACCCATTGGCCGATGGGAATGATTAGTCCGGTCTCCTCGGTAAAGGGAATAAAATTTTCCGGCGATATCAGTCCTTGCTCCGGGTGGTTCCACCTCAGCAGGGCCTCAATGCCGATAATTCCCTGAGTGTGCAAATCCAATTGCGGTTGAAAATGCAGGCAGAATTCCTCGCGTTCCAGGGCATGGCGCAGATTATTTTCCAGTAACAGGTACTGATAGGCCTTGGCGTTCATATCAGAGGTGTAGAACTGATAGCGGTTTCTTCCGCGCTCTTTAGAGCGATACATGGCTGTGTCGGCATTCTTAAGCAGGGTACGCATATCAGCCGCATCGTCTGGATAGACGGTGATCCCAATGCTGGGCGAGGCGACTACTTCGTGGCCATCTACCTTGAAGGCGGGTTCCATGAGTTCCAGAATCTTTTTAGCGACTACTGCAGCGTCATCAGGGTGATTTATCCCTTCCAAAATCACGGTAAACTCGTCACCCCCCAATCGTGCGATGGTGTCCCCTTTTCGCGCATAGTGCTTGAGACGTCTGGCCACGCCCCGTAATAATTGGTCGCCGGCCTGGTGACCCAGGCTGTCATTAATATTTTTAAATCGATCCAGATCCAAAAACAGCAGGGCAACTCGGGTGTCGTTGCGTTGAGCCCTGGCAATGGCGCGACGAAGTCGATCACGAAACAGGGCACGATTGGGTAATCCGGTAAGGGAGTCATAGTTTGCTAGATAAAGGAGACGTTCCTCTGTTTCCTTGCGCTCGGTCACATCTCGTGAAACGGTCAGGATCTCTTTGGGGTCTTCCTGCGTTCCCTGCAGGATGGCTCGGGTGGTGGTCTCTAACCAAATAAACTCACCGTCTTTGCGTTGAATCCGATAGCTAGTGGATTGGCCAGGAAGCTGGCTAAGAATCTTGCTAAAGACTCTCTTTTTTGCGCGGGTATCTTCGCCGCTGAAGAGTTCATAGATGGGGCCCCCGATTAAATCGCCGCTGCTGTACCCCAATACGCGTTGTAGTGTGGGTGATGCATAGGTCACAGACCCTTGATCGTCCAGTGAAGTAATGATGTCGCTGGAGTATTGAGACAATAACAAGTAATGCCGTTGGAATTCAGTCAACTTACTGAGCGTGAGTTCTATATCGGAATTGCGAATTAGAGTGCCTGAAATCGATACGATGGATTTGTTAAATTTAATGGGAATAAGGGTGACGCGATAACGTCTGTCTTCCAGCACACAGTTTTCAGAAATCGTATCCCCGGCAATGAGAAATTCAAAATAAGGGGATAACACATTCAGAGGGTTTGATTCACTAAAGATGCTGGTCCCGATCATTGCGTTGGCATCGGCAGTAAGGCTGCCGCTATATGCGGTGATATTTCCTTCGGCGTCCAGTGAAAATAATGCGGTGGTTGAACGATCACCCAGTGCATGAAGCTCGGAAAAAACTGAAGAGTAAGAGTCTCCCGAAACAGAAGTAATGGTTCTTCCGTTTTGCATATCCATTTAGATTGTTCCCAGAAATAAGTAAGTTTGATAAAGCGGTATCAAAACAATATCGTGCCAAAAGCGCGAAGATTTTGTCCAACGATCTTCTCGTTACCTGGTAACACACCAATCGGGTTTAAAAACACGTTGGTTACTGTTTGCCCAGTGGTAGAGAACGATGCGCCAACCAAATGAGTACATATTTTTAGTTCTAAAAGGTCGCTTATTCAAGGGCGAAAGGAAAAGAAAAAGTAAAAATCAGAAAAGCGGTTGAAATAGAAAGTAATTTTTTTTACAAAATGTTGATGAAACTGTTTAATTATTTTCCATAGACTATATGCTAGTTATTTAATGAGCAAAACCTACTAGGGCGTCTCTTGTGGAAGGGAAAACACAGCCTTTTGAACTGCGGCCTCAAATTGAGAAAGCCTGGCTTCCGATTGAATAGTCGCGTGAAACTGACCATCGATATATAGAAAAATACCGGGCAGGTGGAACAGTTCAAATTCCTCCCCTAAACCAGGGTCACGTTCCACATCCAGTAAGAATAGCTGAATGGCTGGGTGAAAGTTTTGATAATTTAGCAGCAGGCTTGCCCAGCTCTTGCAAGACGAGCAACTCTGTTTGACGAATAAAACCAGACTGATTCCCTTGGTCTCTTCTAACACACTATGGTAATCAAATTGATCTAATTGTTTGAAAGCCTGGCTATTTATTTTCATGACTACTTTGTTTTTACCCTTGCCAATTGCCTATTATATTTGTCTAAACTTGCGAATACCACAATTCACTTCAGCAGCAGCCTATTTAAGACTAAGTACAAATAGCCCGAGACGATGTGTGTGTGGAAAGTTTCAAGTTTGCTGTTGTCCAATAGGTGTGGGATTCTTTATTGGTCTAGTTGTTTAACTTCTGCCAAAATAGCAAGTGGTGGTAGAAAAAATAAGGGGAATTATCATGTCTGATCAGTCTGAATCTGATGAAGCCATCAGGGAGGAAGCGAAGCAGGCGGCTTCTGAGAGTACGGAAGCACTATCCGAAGTGGTTCGTGCTCTAACGTTAAGGGCGCTGACAGAAAGGCAACTGGATAGGGAATCCATACGCAGGGCTGTGACCCTGGTTACAGAAGGTCTTAGTGAAGGATTTAAAAATCAATCCGGTGATGTTGAACCCAAGCTGAAAGCTGCCTTGAATGGGGTAGATGAGGCCCTGAAAAAATCGGCACAAGCCGCCAAACTGGCGGCTGAAGAGACCTTGGGACAGGCCAAGGAGTTTGTAGAAGAAGATTTAAAGTCAGTGATTAACGATCTGAGTTCAGTAGAAGGGATATTTATCGATGCCATCAATAAGGTGGGTCAGAAGAGTGGTGAATTGACTGGAGCTGTACTCAAGCGCCTGGCAGAACATTTTAACAATAGTGGCACGTCTGCAGGAAACGAGGCCAAGGAGGCCGCCGCACAGATTCAGCAGCAGTTGGCGAACTTGATGAAAGAAGGGGCTGCAGTTGCCAATCACACCGGACGTAAGTTGAGCGAGCAAATCGCGCAAGTCGCCAGTGGCATACTTTCCGGTATGGCGGAAGCAATCAATCCTCAGGAAAAAAAGTAACACGCACGAATGCTATGGGAGACTTTAAGCGCAGCGCGTGATCTGGGGCGTTTGCATGAAATCGCTAGCGTGCTCATACGCTGGGGTTTTGGCGATACGGTTCGTAGACTGGGAATGAGCCATGCGCTGGAACGGGCAGGCCGAGCCTTGCATTTTAAAGAGTCTGTCACCCTTTCTGATATTGAACCGCCTGAGCGTGTGGTCAAGGCGCTAGAGGAGCTTGGCCCCACATTCATAAAATTAGGGCAGCTGTTGTCTACTCGGGTTGATTTGTTTTCAGATGAGTGGATTACGGCATTTGAGACCCTGCAAGATCAAGTCAAACCACTCCCAATAGAAGAACTTCAGGAAGAGATTGAAGCAGTCTTTGGTGCTGATCCCAATTTGGTATTGGAGAGGCTAGATTCAGAAGCGTTCGCCGCCGCTTCTATAGCACAAGTCCATCGTGCCCGATTAAAAACGGGCGAAGAAGTTGTCGTAAAATTTCGGCGTCCTCAAATCGAAAAACAGGTCGAAGGTGATTTGCGACTCTTGAATCGTCTGGCCGAAATTGCTGAGCATAATATTACTGAGTTGAAACGTTTCCAGCCGGTTGAGATTGTAAAACAATTCGCGCAGTCCTTGCGCCGGGAACTAAACCTGGAGGAAGAGGGACGCAATGCCGAACGGATCGCAAAATCATTTGTGGATGATCCCAATGTTGTCATTCCCAGAATCTATTGGGACTGGACCTGTGAGCAAGTCAATGTTCAGGAATTTATACGCGGAACGCACGGGCGCAAGTTATTACTCCAGACTGACGGCGCTTTTGACAGACGGGAATTGGCCAGACGAGGCGGTAAAGCAATTCTCAAAATGGTGTTGGTTGACGGCTTTTTTCACGCTGATCCCCATTTGGGAAACTTGATTGCCTTGCCCGGAAATCGAGTGGCCTTTATCGATTTTGGCATGGTCGGTCGGCTTACCAGTTTGCGTAAGGATCAGGTTACCGATCTCTTGTTTGCGCTGGTCAAGAAAAACCCTCCCGCAGTCGTTCAGGTGTTGAGAATGTGGGTAGAAGAACGGCGTCCCATTGCTGATGAGGTGGCCCTGCTTAATGAAGTGGATG